>CAZYUV010000078.1:0-12916 GCA_964650625.1 uncultured bacterium | reverse complement strand
GAATAAAATCCGACTCTTCTGAAACTTCGACTAGACTCAACATATATTTCTCCAAAGGGTCTTCAGCATAAAAGCTGCCCTGAGTATTCTGGATAAAAAGTGTTTTTAGTTTAGCCGATTCGAAAATCGAAACCTCACCAGCGCTTTTATTGATGGACGACAGTCCCATAAAACTTAAAATCCAAAGGGCACAAAATACGGCCATCAACTGGCGAAGGTGGAACAAATTCATTATTGTCGGATATCGACCAACCAATAAGTACAAATTTAGATTTTGAAAGCAAAAAAAATTCAAGCAGCATAAAACGATGTTTTATAGCTCAAAAATGCTTTTGAATAATCAATTTCTGTTAATGCCACGCATCATTTGAATTTGATTACTAATCGATTTATATCTCAAAAACTCGAGACGCGCTGACTTGGCATCTTTTTTCTTGATAGCTTTGACATAACGATCATAATGCAAACGCATTTTCTCATTGAGCTGATTCAACTGGGGAACATCATGGGTGACAAGAGAGGAGTCATGAACCACCAAAGGAGCTTGTGGAGTAGGACTATTTTCAGTAGTTTGCGAGAGCTGATTCTGATTTAGAAGAGTATCATCCTGAACAGGGTTATCGCCTACCATCTGGCTCATAGGCGCTCCAGTGGGAACATAGGTAGGCAAACTCATCATTTCAGCTCCCTCTTGCTGATTTGCTGCGATTTCACCCCAATCAGGTACGAAAGGATCATTCACAGGATGAGAATTCGGATCGGGACTTTCAAACAATTGATCTACCACCATTCCAGCTACAATACTAGCCACTATTCCAATAGGTCCACCAATCAATCCAAAAGCTGCTGCAGAGGCCGTAGTCGAACCAATCAATCTTACCCAGTTCACGTTTTCCACGTTACCAGAGCCTAACTCGAACCCGAGAGCTCCTCCCATGAACATGGGCAGTGCTTTTAGTAAACCTCCTGCTATACCTGGAACGGGTAATGATGAAAGCATCATTGCACCCATGGTACCTCCAGCTATTCCACCGAGGAAATTTGGCTGAGCCATATAACCCAAGGCCCGGGATATATTAACATCCCCATCATGATCAATAGTGTCTGATAACAACGAAATACCAGCATGAATACCTGCCGCTGTCAATGCACCACTAAAGCCTGCCCTCACTGTTCTACCCAAAGGGGAACCCGATAATGTTGTTCTAGATTCCAGACCCCTGTAAGCCTTTTGATATTTGGGCATATTCGATTTTAATTGCTTGAGATTGCGCAGATCGTTTGACGTCGCCATACCTGCACTCTGTTTTAATTGCAGACCATCAATACGCGCTTGAGTTATATTGATACGGGCCTGTGCTTCGGCTAAGCGCCCCTGATAACGAGCTAAGGCGTTCGCATCAACTGTACCTCGCATCTTTATCTTGCCTTGATTAACAGCATTTGAATGATTAGTTCTGGCAAGCACTTCGTTACCGGTACCTTTAACCTGATAGGCCGACTTACCTGACTGATTCCAAAGTAAACGCTCACCAGTATTAAGTTTTACCTCACTGAAAGCACGGGTATCCATCATGGACTGGGTTTTATTAAAACCCATTTTGATTCTGGAACCTACCGATTTCAGGCTTACACGTGGTTTGATTGCGGTCTCGCTTGCAATCGTATTGCTGTTTGCCCAGCAAAAACCGGCCAACATATACATTAAAGATATACTGAACAGATATTTTAACTTTATGTAACTTAGACTAAATAACATTAATTCGACTAGCGTAATCTATGCTGTAGAAGCGCTTCCAATCTTTGAACTTCCTGATGAGCCTTTTTACGACGCAAAGCGGGGGCATTCTGCTCGGTTAATTGACGCAACTCCGTTACCGCATCGTGATAGCGAGCAGTTAAACCTATCAGGCTATCTTCTGTGCCAGCGGAGTATCCAGAATCAAAAGTTTCTCCGTCGGAAGTCAACGGTGAATCATAGGTTCTAGTAGCCGGTATTCGGACATTTTCTCCAGATGAAACTTCAGTACCCCAATCTGGGTTTTGCAAAGATCCTCTAACTGTGCCACTATCGTAGTAACTGTCTATACTAGTTCCAGAGTAATTAAAACCGGTGTTACCAGTAGTCCATTCAGGTAATGTTCGGTGAACAGCTGAGTTATTATCGAGTCTGTAGAGATCTTTTTCCCAACCAGGATATGCTAAATCACCATTATTATCATGCCACACGTAATCTCTACGCCAGTCAGGCAATCCCTCCATCATAAGTCTCGCCATGCGGGGGTCCATTCCTGCTCGAAACATCCCATCTTGACCGTACCATCCAGGCATAACACCCATACCCGTTTGAGAAGATAATAACCTGGAGCGCATCAAAGGGTTCTCAAGTAAAAAGCCGGAAGGTCCCATGAAGCCTCCACCTAGGCGACCCATTCCGCCATTAAGTAAGCGAGAAGGAAGACTAGCAATTCTATATTTATTATCTGATATGGCATTTCCGGCCATACCACCCAATCCTGCTCCCAAAGCCGCACCTATTATTGATGCTCCTGGAAACATCATAAAACCCAGAGCACCGCCAGCCAAACCTCCAGCCCATGACATAAAGTTTGATGAGGAAGTGGCTCTGTCCACTGCGCCTCGTGTTTGATTACCAAATTGATCGCCAACAAAACCACCAGCCAAAACCGACCCAATCACTGTAGTTGCTGCTAGAATAGGGCTGGCCGCCAGACCAAGCGCTAGAACAAGGCCACCACCAACGGCACCACCTAAAGCTAAACCAACAACTTTGTTAGCACGGGCCATGCTCTCATTTTGAATTCGTCCAAAACGATCAATATTACGGTCCATCCAGCCTTCACGAACTTCCGTCTGCATATATCCACCTGGTCCATCATAAAAATCAGACTCAAAGGCCATGAGCTGTATGACTGGCTGAAAAAGGCTCAATGCAAAGACGAATACAGTCAATACAGAAGTTTTCTTAAGGCAGAATAATGATTCAATTTTAGTGGCATGCATAACGATCCCCTTTTGGCATCCATAGATCATATACGTAGCCTAAGAAAGAAAAGTTTCCTAGTTCCATTGGATTTCTGATAGTTCGTTAATGGCATCACGATCACAAAAGTCAATCTTTAGTGGAGAAATGGCTATATATCCGTTTTCCACTTGAACCTTATCACTAATATCTTCTTCCCCCTCAAGTTCCATGGTCCCGTGTAGCCAATAATATTCTTTACCATGAGGTGAAGTGCGTTTCAGATAGTAATCCGTGTAACCAAGCTTGCCTACGGTACATATCTTCGTACCCTTCAATTCTTCAGGCGAACAATCTGGATAATTTACGTTCAAGATTCGATTACGATTTTTCAGAAATCCCGATAAAAGCTCCAGTTTGGGTAGAAACCATTCAATAATTTCCTGAATTCTCTGTGATTTTAACTCTAGGCTGTGATGCGATAAAGCGACACCTGGAGTTCCATTAACCGAAGCCTCCATAGCGGCTGCAACAGTTCCAGAATACATTACGTCACAACCCATATTAGCACCAGGGTTAATACCCGAAACAACCACATCAGGTGCATCGTCTTTCATCCAATTCAACAGACAAAACTTCACACAATCCACTGGTGTACCACTAAAACTGTAAAAATTTTTGAGATTCAGTGGATTTAAATGCTGAGGTACTTTTTTTACAAATAATGGATCACGCAGGGTAAATGCATGACTAATACCACTACAATCTTGTTCAGGTGACATCATCACAACATCATGATATTTCTGAAGCTCAAGCCCCAACATTTGGTACGACTGAGATTGAAAGCCATCGTCATTGGTCAAAAGAATTTTCATTTTTTCTCCTCATTTTCCGTAGTCTAACAAAAAATGTGGAGTTATTAGCAATCCATATCAACAGAGATGTAATGTTTAGTAAAATCAACAGGTTAGCTATTCAGGAAAGTAATCTACTGAGTAACTCTTATTGAATTACGTAGGTAGATTTTGGCAAAATTAGAAAAGTCGATAGGACCGGGACTATTCTGGAAAATACTATTCAAATCAATATTCTGACGTAGCAGATTATTTTCGTTCAGCAATTCCAAGAAATTACCATTTGACCCACTAGGTACAAAAAATTCCGGTAAATTCTGACTGCCCCCATAAAGACCTGCTGGTGGGAAGCCTTGAGGCATTAAGCCCACTGCTTTCGCGGCAACTCTGGCCACTGAGATAGCAACAATCTTGGCATAACTTTCCAAGGCCAAACGCATTTGTGAATATCTAAATCTATGAAATTCCTCCACAATAGTATTTATCTGAGAGGGGTCGATATTATAAATATTAGCATCCTCAGGGTAAAAACCGATGGCTTGACCTGACGCCCCTGCAGTGTTGGTGTAAGCAAAGTAACTCACTGGGCTAAATCGAGCGCTCCATTCGATGAATCCATTAGGGTCATTAGCATAATTACGTATTATTTGGGCACTAAACACACCGTAACCTTCATCAACATTAGCATTTCGATCTACAAGGCTTAAGTATGGGTCACGGTTAGCCGTGTTATATATACTTCGCTCCATAGATTTAACTACTCCTAGGCCTCCAAGGGTTTCAGCCCCATTATCTCCTCCAATAGAAATACGGCTTACTGTTTGATTCGATGGATCGATTTGATTCTCAAACCTAACCTGCATCCCAAGATTTGGATCAGCAGGCTCTCCAGAGACTATGTCCAAATCAAAAAGTCTTCGAACTTCTTCCAAAATCATATCTTTCAAAAGAGGGATAACACTAGCTGCAATGGTTGAAGGAAAAGGTTCACTCCCCGGATTTAGGCGTGGATCACCTACTTCATATAATGCATTATCACTAACTAGCCCGAGTAGGGTTAACTCTTGATTGAAATCAATCGAACCATCGCTTTCAAATAAAGTCCGAAGCCTGAGCTGACCTAGCTGCACACTCGTATCGTATAGATAATGATCACTATCGTAATCTAAAGAGAAGGTCGTAGCTCCATTTTCAAAAGGATAGTTGAGAGGCTCCGAACTCATGGGAGTCACTTGAAATGAATAGCTAACTTCTGAACTTAAGTTACCAGCACTAGACTGATCCTTTACTTGAGCTCTCAAGGTATGCAATCCACTTGCAAAAGACCAAGACGATGGGACTATAAGACGCGTGTGACCGTCACCATGTATTGGAGCCACCCCTTGCTGCAATAAATTTAAATTAGTAATTGGCTGGTTCTGATTTGAGTCAAAAACCACCTTTTCATCCAAGATGGAAATCGTACTTTGATCAACTCCTGAGGACTCACCTCCTGAACCAGGATCAACATAATACAAATCGATTGTAAAGCCATTGGTGGGTACATGAATAACAGGAGTTACATTATTACCCAAATTATTAAGTAATGGACCTTCGTCTCCATTTAGACCCGCTGGAATATTGTTAATCGTTAATAATGTTATTTCTGGGGGTGTAGAGTCTACAAAGTCTTCAGTAGTGAAACTGAAAGTAGTTACTTCTGTTCTAGGATTTCCGAAAATGTCTTGTACATCCTGGCTAATTGTTACAATATATTGCGTTAGTCTGAGTAAACTTTCTTGGGGAATTATACGTACGAGTTTGCCGTCCTGCTCTTGAGTGTAACTTCCTGTCACCTGATTACCGGAGAAAGTTTTTACGTGAATTTTATTCGAATCAGTAGCATCAACAGCATTGATTGGCTCATTAAATAGAATAGTTATTTGGGTAGTAATTGGTACATCGATGGCACTATCGCTAGGCGTAATATTCTCGATCCCAGGGCCAATTAAATCAGACTGAGGAGTAACCGTAAAAGTTACACTTACCGAATTAACGGAATTATTATTCGCCAAATCTCTAACACCTGAAGTAACAACAACTTCGTAATCTGCTGAATGATTTAGAGGCTCAAAAGGGTCTAAAGTTATCGTATCTTGCTTGGCATTAGCTTGCACTTCATAACTAACAACTAATGACATTGTCTCACTTACAATTTGTTTTAAACTAAACTTTTGTGTAGTCACATCAGCAAGATTTACTGGTTCGGAAAAAGTCACAATAATCATTGCATCGGTAGAAACCCCACTTTGCAAATTCGCAGGATATATATCCAAAACAACTGGTCCCGCTAAATCAATCTCATTATTAGTAGAAACTTCGAACATACTAGTAGATGAGCTAGTTATGGGCACACCGGTTATTGATTTTATGCGGTTACTAACCGTTATGTTGTAAAGCTCTCCCGCATTTAGTAAATCCAAGAAGTCAAATGTGAAAAAGAGATTGTCATCGGTATTAGTAAAATTACCTTCCAGTCGAACCCCTGAAGTGCTTTCAACATACAAATTACTGGTATTTACTGATTCAACTAAAATTGGCTGATCAAATTTAGCAACAATCACTGAGTTCCTAGCTACATCAGTTTGTCCGTTCTGTGGATTAATGCTAAGTAATTTGGGGCCTGTTACCTCACTACCTAACTGATATACGAAATCTGCACTCATGTCTAGATCAGTCAAACTTTTCAAATTAGTATTCTTAACCCTTAGACTGTAGTCCCGATTAGCTCTTAACAATTCAGTAGGATTAACACTAACATTCATCCCACCTGGTAGTAAGTTAATTTCAACCGGAATTCTGTGGTTATTAGCAACCTCAATAAGTACGAAATCATCTGCAAAAAGAGTCAATGGATTAATAGGCTTATTAAAGACAATCGTAGTCGTCCAGGTGGAAGGTGCCAGAGCCGCTGTTCCCAAAGGTGATGAGATACTTAGATCGCCTGTATCCGAAGCATCTCCCGTAGTAAAAGCCCAATCCTCTATATATTGATCAGAACCAACACCAAAAAAACTAGAGTCAATTTGAATTGTATCGGTAGTAACTAGATTTCTTCCATTCTCTCCTGTTATCAGATTAGCAAAGCCTATTTCTACAACTTCTTCCTCTAAAAAAGGAATACCTAGAGAACTATATACGAAACTCTTGTAATCAGGACTCCAGGTAACTGTACCACCGATTAGGTTACTATCAGACAGGACCTCAACGGCATTAAAATCTGAAGCATCCGGAATCTCAGTGAGGATTGTTTGAGGTTCTATGGCCTGGTCAAATATGAAGGCAATCTTTGTATCTACTGGTAGATTAGAGGGCAAATTTCCTGAGATAACACCTGGATAAACGTCAACAATTTTGGGGTCTGTTTCCGCATCTTTGAAGTATGTAAAGAAATTAGTCTTAACAAGGGTTTCACCATCAGGATTAAAAACTTGAACATCCACGGAAGTACTTACAGCAGTTGGATTTATAGAACTCCCTAAAGATGGAACGAAAGCTTCGATTCGATTAGGCGTTACTTTCACATCCTGAGCCATAATATTATCAATAGATACTCTGGTACCCTCCACAAAACCAGAGCCCTCCAGAATGACAAATTCACCTCCAGCGACCAACCCTGTATTAGGATTTATAGAATCGAGTGAAAGGCCTGATCCAAGTACCGTTAGAATAGCTGAAGTCGTATTCACGCCACGTTTGTTGGTCACCAATACCTCGTATTTACCTATATTTACCCCTTCAGGAACCCAGGCACTAATGTTATATCTGTTTATTAGTTCTATATCTTCCAAAGGAGTGCCTAATTCATCCGTTAAAACAATAGAACCAGTGGAAGTTAATGCACCCAAAAAATGATCGCCTGTTATGGTAATTTGGGTTCTATCATTGAAGGGCACCTGAGCCGGATCAAGAGAATTAATCTGAGGAATTGGTTCGGTTACTACTATAGTTTTTGCAGTACTCCCCCTAGTGTTACTAACACTTATATTCCAAGTATCCGGAAATAAATTTGATGTTAATGTTAATCCCGTTAATGAACTTCGTGACTGCGTAACTCCAGTAATATTTATGCTTAAAGTAGTGGATTCATAAGAAGCGGAAATATTTGGCAGACCAAATAAATTGTCACCCGAAATCGTAAAGGTTGTGATTGAAGAATTATCAAAATCAGGCTTGCTGGTAGGAACGATAGAATCGATATGAGGTAATTTTTCCTGAATAAGCAACTGAAAATTCGGTAACTTGTAGTCTCCTGCCAAATTGCTCACTGTAATATCATAGGTTCCCGGGATAATGAATACAGGACTCTGGGGTAGAACAAAATGTACTGAGTCATCGGTAACACCAGTGAGCTCGGGACTACCCATTAATGCCAATGTAACAATATTCGAAGTCGCGGTACTCAATAATGTCAAGGTGGCAGTGCGAACCCCTATTAAGTCTTCTCCCTTAATTACCATGGTAGTTGGCAGTAAATCGAAATCTGAAATTAGAGGAGTAACATAAGTTACAACAGGCGTAGAGTCTAACGAATCAAATAATTTGTCTGTGAAAAATTTCGGATTACTGGCCGTTTCTCTGTGATCATTCTCCACTGATAGAAAATATCGCCCCGGTAAGATACTTTGTGGGACTACAGCCACAAAAGATGTGAGTGACTGAACCGTAACAGAGTTAGTTATATCATAGCTAACAGTCATAATATTAGCATCAAGATGAGACTGCTCATGGATTATTCGAAACTTATTGGTGGTAGTGCCTCGAGTCTGACCTACTCCCAACAAATTGGTTCCATTTACAATAATCGGATGAGTAGAGTTATTCTTTCCACTAGAAGGTATAACACTCGAAACAATAGGATCATCTTCCAAGATAAGAAAAGTGTCCGTACCAAATCGAACTTTTCGTCGAGAGTTAGCCAGCTCTAAACTGTATCTACTCTCAATTGGATTCCTAATACCTCTAAGAGTTCCAGCTTCTATAGTGAATCGAATTGTGGTATCGCTTAAGATATCAGACTTATCGATTGCATAAGTGGTCTGAAGAGCTCCATCTAGAAACAGGCTAACTGTCTTCACTCCAGATAAATTATTTCCCGTAATTTCAAGAGTATCATTAGCATTATTGTAGCGAGGAGGATTAGGGTCACCATCCACTAAAATCAAATTTTGTGGTGGATCTTCCGCGAAGTAAATCAATGCGCTTTCATCCACCTTACTACTAATTTTATCTCCATCTTCAAGAACGACGGAATACAGATCAGGCTTTAAGGGAAGTAAACTAGAGTCATTAGTACAAATATTCCCTCCACTATTGGACGGAAACTGAAAAATCTCAAGGGGAATATTTACTGTTAATTCAGTCAAGCTTCCTGTGTTCAAAGCTGATGCACCCGTGCCATTCGTGCAGGCCAGTGTCCACTCAATACTTTTGTCATTATAATTGACCAACTTAATCAAGCGAATATCACCGAAATGCTCCCCTTTAACTACTAGATCCAACGGTAAACCTGAGAAAATAGCTGTCGTACTAACAGCACCTATAGAGCCGGGGTCTACGTAATCAGTAGTAGTTTGCAGAGTCGTACCTAACTCATCCTCAAAACCATTTATCTCTGGATAAAATCCAGTTAATGCAAATCTTGAATCTGTAGGATTTCCACCAAGGTCCACTGAGTTAAGCGTGGCATCTCCGTAAGTCTTCCATTTGATTCTGAAAAAACGATTGAGAGTATCATCAAATTTGTCGTCAGGCTCTTGCGATATTAGGCGCACGCGTACCTCAGTGTTGGATATTTCAGAAAAAATATCTGGATCTCCATTGGTAGAAATCTCTAGTATGTTGATACTGTCGTCAGGGTTACCACCAGCTGGCACATTTCTTTCAAAAATCAATTGCTCAAAACGCCTCAGATTTGTTCCCGAAATTGTAATTTCTGTTGAAGCATTATATGGCCCAGTTTTGGGGCTAAAATCAGTAATTGAAGATGTGCTAATTTGCACGTCTATTACTGGTGTTGTAGGCTGAGTCAAGCCTGCATCATTAGTAATCTCTAATAGATATTTACCCGGATACACCAAATCAGTATTGATTGGCATATTCTCAATGCTTACATAAGGAGTTGGAGTCCCCAGTAGATGGTCTACCGTATAGCGATATTCCTTACCTAATGTTGTGGTTACTAACTCAACTTTTTTAACTCCCTGTAAATGTTTACCAAATAGACTAATTCTGTTCTCAGAATCGTTGAAATCTGCATTATATTGTAAAACTTGCGTAGTTACGGAAGTGAGTTCAACTAGACCCTCTTGAATTTCAAACTGCGTGGTAGTCAATGAATCCACTAACCCCTGCGTATTTTTTATCTCTAATTTGTATGATCCTATCAAAAGGTTTTCAGGGACTGTCAAAGTTAGCGAATCAAAACTGGGCTCTGACACCATATCAAGGTCACGAGCGGTATTCGTGTCCAAGTGAATTAAACGCGCGTAAGTCCCTGAGGACGGTGTACCTCTTACCCCCAGAAAATCTGAGCCCATAACAGTTAAATCGCTAGCTTCTGCATAATAAGTATTGTCGGGAGAAAGAGTTTGAATAGTTGGCGGTCTCTCACGAATTTCCAGAGGCTGAGTATGTAAATAGCTGACTGGATTAGTATTTTGCAAACTAATTTGATAAAAGCCTGGGAGCTGGAATGGCGGTATTATGACTGACATCAGTGAGCGGCTCGTAACTGAATATTGTAAAGGAATCTGTGAATGAGTGATACTCATGTTCGAATTGGAGGTTCCAGCCTCCCCCGAAGCGGATGGTTTCAAAATGGCGTCTGTAAGCCCTAAAAAACCATCGCCGTGCACCTGTACAACCTGAGTCACAGCATTAGTTACGAAAGATTTAGCTATCATCTCAACAGAAGGAGCTGGCTCGGTAATTGTAAAATCATTGGTCCCTGGAGTTTCTACAAAGCCTTTCGTATTATTAATTTTGACTTTATAACTTCCCGGAGCAACATTTTCGCTTATTTTCATGGTTAAAAAATGCTTGGGATTTTGTTCCTGTTGAACAAATTCGAAACTCGCTACTTCACTCGTATAAGTTGAGTTCCATAACGCAGCATAGGTTACACCTCGAAGATGGTCACCCGAAACTAGTACGTCAGTATCAACATTATTGATCACCTGATTAGGATTTAGGGATTCAATAAGTGCTTCGAACAATTCTATAGAATGTAATTTTTCACGAAATCTCACTGTTGAAACCGCATTGGTCAATTCAATATCGTAAAAACCTATGTATTTCAAAACTTGAGGCATATCCAAACTTACAGTTCTGGAAGTGTGCGTTATCACTCCGGTACCAGCCAAGCTTTTCCCAAAAGGAGGCAAGTTAAAAGTATATTCTGGAACTGAGGTCCCTTCTCGAATGAAATCAACCCGATTCAAAGTAAAAATATTTTGTCCTGTAAATTCAAAATTCTTTAGACTATCGATATTAAATTCCGTAGCTGACAAGCTGCAAGAAGCCTGTACTCCAGTAAAATCAAGGCATCCCACGAACTCTAGCTCAGGTGCCCCCTCTAAAACTTGTACTTGTTCAAAGAAAGGAGAAGAAACAGGATCTATTATATTACTGAATTCTCCTGAATTATTTCGTATTTCTACATCATAAAAACCAGGCCTTAGAAAAGTTTCTAAAGTCGAAGTAATGGTCAACTCAGTTGAACCAAATCGACGCAAAATTTCCCCAGTGGTTAACAGAACCGTGTCTTGTGAATCTCCCGTATACTCAGGTTCTCGTGTCAAGCGAATTTCATCGGAAGATCCTAAATTTAAGCCTCTAAATTCCAATCGGGTATTGCGATTATTTTCGCCAAAACCAAATTGCTGATCGAATGGACCAATAACAGAGACTGACTGAAACTCAGCGGCGGGCTCAAAAATCGTAATTATAGGCGACTGAGTCTCAAGGGTAGTTAAGGATGCTGAATTCGTAAGTAAAATTCGATAGTCACCCCCAGCTGTGCCAACGGGAATACCCATTATGATATAAGGTGTCTGGTCTGCCTCTGCGGATAAGTCTATAGAGTTCGCCGGAATAGGGATAATATTAGAATTATCTCTAATATCCATAAGTTTTATATCTTTTGTGGTTAGCGCTGCTCCAGCTATTTGATGTCCAAAAATATCGAAGTAAATTACATTTGAATTTACTTGATTCGAACCCCTAAGTCTGATCTCAGTTATTACGGGAGTAAGCACTTCCGAAACAACTACACTAGCCGCCACTTGAAGAGGGACACTCATACCCGAATTTTTCATAAATAAATCATAAGTTCCCGGGATCAAAGAAGCCGGAACAGTAAGATCTACTGAATTTAGAGTAGTTGTATCAATTTGTAGATCTGAAATCGACTCTATATTAAAGACATCAAATCGACGTTTAATCTCAACCTTATCTACTCCATATAAAAACTCCCCAATTACTTTGATTTGCGAAGTCGTATGACTTACAACAGAAGTGCTATTGGGTGTTGGTGTTCCCGCAAATGAAATAAACTCTAGATTTGGTTCGGTAATGGACATCGAATGTAAAAGAGGATTACATACCGAATAATTATCAGTACCCGCTGGTGCAAAGTTTTTAACCACCCAAACATAATCACCAGGAACAATTTGCGTATTGCTTACCAAGTTCAAGGTAGTCTGATTGCGTCCTAACCCCGTAATTTCACTGCCTAAAAATCTATATGTAGAACCATCTGTGCAAGTCTGCGAACAGCTACTTGACTGATAATCCTGAGGAAGTAAACAAATTTCATTAACCCCAAAAAGATTGCGACCATTAAATGTGATTGTATTAGATTGATCTATCAGTTCTTTGTTAGTTAAGGTTGATGGCAGGATACTATCCACCACAGGCTGTCTCTCGAACACTTCTAAACGATTATCCGTGGTAGTTTGAGTGCTTCCAGACTGATTGGTTATCTCAATAAAATATGTCCCCGGTTTCATATAGATAGAGGACGGAATATTCGCGATAG
>CAZYUV010000077.1:0-12994 GCA_964650625.1 uncultured bacterium | reverse complement strand
ATGATTTTGCATTGTAATAAAACTTGTATTTCTCTGAACAAGCTTCAATCCGGTTCAAATCTCTTATAAACATACTGGAGACTCCTCTATCTACCGGACAATCACTTCCACATTCTGCAAACATTGAAGGCTTAATACCAGTCATTAGTTCATATTGCTCTTGCGTCATCTCATACTTCGCAAGGTAAAAACCATTAATTTTAATTTGCCTTGGCTTAGCCAGCTTTTTGCTTTTAAGAGCTTCGGTGTAATAAAGGCCATCACCTTCAGATAAGTCAGCAGAAGACATCTCTTGTGTACCTGACTCAATATGAACAAACTGCATACCCAAAGTATTCACAATTTCACTAGACGAATCATCAGAATTTTTGGGGAAATCAGTTACCGCATTTAACCAAATGCCTTTTTTCCATTCAACTTTACTGAATAAAGAGCCGTCAGATAAATACCGCTGAACGAGTCCATCGAGCTTACCATTTACGTAATTACGCTCAGATTGTATCTGTCCATTCTGATAATACGTCACTCCATATATCAACCGAGAAGTTTCCACAGTAAACTGAGATTGTCTGACGCTACTTGCTCTATCTTCAGGAGATGGTTTTGAATATTTTTCTGAGAACCATACTGACCCATTCTTATAAAAAACCTTTCGTTCTCCTACAATGTATCCACGATCATAGTTTCTTATTTCTCTTATCGCACCGCTACTGTAATACTGCACGTACGGGCCATGGGACTCGCCTTGATAATAAAGTCGCTTCGTTTTGATTTTCTTTGCCCTGTGATAGCTTTCTTCATAACCATGTTTCATGCCGTCCTGGTACTCAGTAGAAAACAACTTATGGTTAACTCTACCGGTTACAGGACTCCCGGTGGTGCCCACTTTAAGAATATCAACGCCACTAGTTTTTTCAGACTTTAGTAACGAAGATTCCCACACTGTTAAAGCTGGATCCCATCGAAAATCTGACTCATGGTAAATCACGGTGTTGTGCTCTGGCTTATGAGGTACTGCATGGTTCGTATCAGTCTCCATCGGCTGTGTTAATACTTCTTGTAGCATCAACAGCAATCCAGCCAAACCAAACAGCATCAAGGAAATAGCTAGTATTAAGAGTACGACAACTTTTTTATTCATAATCCCTTTACAAACTCTTCTGCTTTTTCGAGGGGACGTCCAATTACCGCGTGATCGTTGGCTATTAGCACGGGTCTTTCTAGTAATTTTGGGCACTCTAGTAAACCCTCTAATAGTTGCTCCTCATCACTCTTCTTGCTGAGACCTAGACCCTTAAATTCGGCTTCTTTTGGTCGCATCATCTCTAGGACATTACAGCCCAGTTTTGCCTGCATATCCAAAACTTCTTCACGAGTGAGACCGTCCTTTAAGTACAGTTTAATATTAGGCTCAAGGGAACTTGATTCCTCGATGACTTTGAGTGCCTGTCGTGACTTAGTACAACGAGGATTGTGGTAAATAGTAACTTTCATAATTAACTCCACTGTGTCAGTAGCATCCAAATAGGATTTTGACGATCTAAAACATGCAAACCAGCCAAACCCAACCATAAAACGATTTGCTGAAGAATAAGGCTTTTATAAAGTAAAATCATGTCTGTTGAAGGTAAACTTTTCTTGAAACTGGCCATTGAAACTATTACTGACAATAGTGACCCTAAGCCCATCCAAAGAAAAACCGCTAGCTCGGGTACTATTCCAAGTGCCTGCTCAACGCTTCCACTAGTGTAAGCATTCAAGGAATCTTTGGTAAGCCAAACCTGTAACCAGAGTAAAACTAAAAGAGGGGTTTCCAATGGCTTTTTAGAGCCCATAACAATAGCGCAGCGCCTAAAAAAATAGAGAAACATGATACTTGCTAATAGCTGAAGCTGAAATTCCATGAAAAGCCCGTAGAGTAGAAATCCTAAAAAGAGGCAAGGTATCTGGCTCCATAGACTGAATGTTAATGACGCTATCCAACCCAATTTTTCACCCAAGTGAAATTTTAAGCTGCAGCATAGAGCTAATACGGAAAGTATGAAGCCTGGTACAAGCAATGGATGCCATCCATTTTCGGGTCCAAAATGGGCCATACAATATGAGTTCAAAATGGTCGTGGCAGAAGCTGACTGAATAAAAGTCAGCGGAAGTGATAATAAATAAGAAATCTTCTTCATAGTTGCAAAGCTTAACGAAAGCATACGATACGTGCAATCAAAGAACTCTTTTAGTTAAACTTAGTCTGTGAAACACAATATCGATTTACCAATAGCTAGGCGAAAAATTATTCATATGGACATGGATGCTTTCTACGCTTCAGTAGAGATGCGTGAGCGACCCCAGCATAAAAACCGACCTTTAATTGTGGGAGGCAGTCCTCAGTCACGGGGAGTAGTTTGCGCAGCAAATTATGAGGCGCGCAAACATGGAATTCATTCAGCTATGCCATCTGCTAGAGCTTATAAATTATGCCCACAAGCTATATTTGTGAAACCGCGCTTTAGACTGTACCGTGAAGTCAGCCAACAGGTTCACCAAGTCTTCACAAAATATACCGACATAATCCAGCCAATTTCATTGGACGAAGCTTGGCTGGATGTGACTAATAATAAAACCAATAACCCATCAGCAACATGGATTGCTAAAGAAATTAAGGCTCAGATTTTGGAAAAAACTGAGCTAACCTGCTCAGCAGGCGTTTCTTTTACTAAGATGCTTTCAAAACTCGCTTCAGATGAGAATAAACCAGATGGACTCACGATCATAACGCCAGAAAAAGCTGTAGATTATATGCTTAATCTTAAGCTGCGCCGTATACCTGGCGTCGGTAAAGTTTTTGAACAGAAATTAAAACGTCATAATTTGGTCTACGGAAAAGATCTCCTAGCATTCAATCGTGTGGAATTAGGCCTCAAATTTGGTAATATGGGAGCTTATCTTTACAATGCAATTCGAGCCCGCATAGATAATGAGCTTAAGGTTGAGTCTAAGCGCAAATCAATAAGCGTTGAACGCACTTTCAATAGCGATCTGGATTTTGATGAAGAAATGCGTCAAGAGCTGGCCTATCTATCAGAAGAGCTACTGCGCCGCATGAGCGCCAAAGCTATTACAGGTAAAACTCTGATACTCAAAATCAAGTTTTCCAATTTTGAACAAATTACCCGCTCACACACTTGCAATCATAATCTTGAAGACCGGAAGCAGATTCAATCATTAGCTCTACAAAAACTACACGATGTAAAAACATCTTACAAACATCGTAGAGTAAGGCTTATAGGTCTCGGTATCGCTGGTTTAAATTCACCGAATACCCAACAAAGTAATGAAAACGGACCCTCACTGATTGATCACTTTAAAAAGTAGAGTATTAGCCAAATGGAGTTTCGTTTAAGCAATTTAGCTGAGAGTATTTTTTTATCACTTGATTCAGAGAGTGCCAATTAGATAGGCGCAGCCATTCTGAATGTCTAAATTCTAGATACTCAGCAGCACATACCAAACTGATTGCAAGATGACCGTCGGATTTAGTCAGCAGATTTTGACCACACTGTTTTTGCAATTCATCCAAAGTTTCCACGATGCTACTTTTTAGACGTTGAGTCCACCAATCCGGTGGAGTTTTGCGTACAAAATCAACTCGTAAATTTACCGCAGCATCCATCAAACCTTGGCATAAGGTCAAACATTTCAATTCACTAAAACAAGGTTCGTGCTTATGACCAAAAAAACGCTTGAGAAATCTTATAATTACCTCAGAATCCATTAACTGCTGACCCTTAAATTCTAGAATCGGTATTTTACCTAAAGGGTTCAGTTTACGAACTATGGACTCATTTTCGAAGGGATGAAGCATCACCTCTTCAATTTCTAACCATTGAAAGTGACGAATACAAGCTCTGACTTTACGAGCGTAGGGAGAGCTACTTGTGTAAACCAGCTTCACTTTGCCTCTCATGCATAGCTATAATTTCCATATTCGTTTTAAGGCGCTTAAAATAAGTTTCGATGCGCCGTGCATTGACTCCAAAATCGCTCCTACCAAGCTGCGAGCGGCTGCGCATCCGCACCTGGGACCCATTATTAATAGGGACAATTGTAATTTCTACAAGATCTATGAAACCCATACTAGGAGTGCGCGCTTCAGCCCTTATTCTTAGATCTTTCTGTTGTACAGAGGTCAATACCCACAACGGCATAGTTTTAGCGGTTCGAGCAGCAGTCCAAAATGTAGTTATGACATCGGTTTTGAAATCAATCGGCTGAATATTTGAATACTCCGCTGTTTTGCCGGTCTCAACATCATTGATCGGTGGCCAAATCAAAGTACTGATTAACAAGCAAGCACACAGTAATCCTAATAGAATTAAAATGATTTTAAAAAGTTTTTTCATAAGCAAAATGTAGTTTAACCAGTGACTAGATTATTGCCAATAAATTTCAAGCCCAAAGCCGGCTATGATAAACTCGCAGAATGCAACGCGTTTATCATGTGCTAGAACCAAAAGAATGGAGGCAAGCTTGTCAACAAGGCTTGTATAAACCAGTCAGTCTTGAAAACGAAAAATTTATTCATTTCAGTCACCTTAATCAGGTGGAACGTGTAGCCAACCTTTTCTACCAAAATATAGAACAAATGCTCTTGTTAGAAGTCGACCTCCAATTAAGCTCGGCACAATGGCTGGAAGAAGATAGTGAGGGAACAGGGGAACTTTTTCCTCATTTATACGGACCCCTAGAAGTCTCTGCAGTTAAAAGGGTTCATACTCTACTAAAAAATAAAGGGGAATGGCGACTACCCGAAGTTTTGTGCAAAAGAAAGATAGATTACTCTCAAATGATTTTGTTCGACATCGATTCTACGCTTTTAATTGGATCGCAAACCCATAAAGAAGCTTTCCAACTCTCAATGCAAGAACACTTTCAAGTCGAAGGTGATATGCGCGGCATACCTGTGCATGGACGTACTGATCCAAATATAGCTAGAGAATTTCTGAAAGTTCATGGGGTAGAACAATCTCTTGTTGAAACAGGTCTACCCGATTTCCTCGACGGAATAGTCCGTCATTTTTTAAGAATCGGGCCCGACCCAAAAAGTCGACTAATGCCAGAAAGTCAACAATGCGTCCAATATCTTCATCAAAAAGGAGTTTTACTGGGCCTAGTGACAGGAAATCTGGAACCCATTGGCTGGCAAAAGCTAATGAAGCATAAATTAGATACCTACTTTACGTTCGGTGCCTTCTCAAGTGATGATAGCGAAAGACCTCGCATGGTCAAACTAGCCTTGGAACGTGCCCACCAACAATACAATATTTCGCCCAGTAACGTACTTTTGGTAGGTGACTCGATTTACGATGTAGAAGCCGCTTTAGCAAATAAAATTGAGGTTTTAGCAGTCTGCACTGGTAAAAATACTGCGGCGGAACTTAAAACACAGGGTGCCCTGAACATAGAACCTAATCTCAGCACTGAAATATTTGACTGTCTACTTGAAAAAATCGGATAGCTTTGGACTCTAACGTAGGTTAGAATAGGAGACATGAACGAAACTCGCAAAAAAATCCTTGATGAAGCTCAAGATTTGATGCAAACCCGTGGTTATGCTGAAATGACTTTTCAGGAAATTGCAACTCGCGTTGGAATCAAAAAACCAAGCATTGTTCACCATTTCCCTTCGAAAGCTGAACTCGCTGCGGTAGTTATTGATCGGTACCACCGTCAATTTATACGAGCTATGCAGGACATTGCCAAAGATTCCAGCCAAGGTGCTTGGGACTGCCTAGAATTTTACTTCAATCCCTACCGCCATTTTGCAAAGACAGAAACATTAGTTTGCTTAAGCGGTGCACTACTTGGTGAATTTCAAATATTGCCACAAGAAGTGCAAAAATTATGTAAAGAATTCTACAACTGGCATCAGAATTGGTTGTCTGAACTCCTTAGGCAGGGTCGTAATTCGAGGCAATTTCATTTCAAAGAGGAGCCTCGTTTCATGGCTCGTCAGATTTTCAGCTCATTGCAAGGAGCCCTTCTAATTTATCGAGCTTCAAAAGAAGTAGATCAGCTAGAAGACGTTATAAAGTCGATTCGAGCTAGCCTAAAACTGAAACACTAAGGACACTCGGTCGGAGGTTTTTGATGGAAGCACTCGGACGATACATGTGTGGCAAAGCAGAACGCTGGATGCCCGATCCCTTCATTTTCGCAATTCTATTAAGCTTTCTAACCTTTGGACTTGCATGGTGGGCTACACCCCACAATGCGGTGCAAATTTTCGAGTTCTGGGAAGCGGGACTATGGAATTTATTAAAGTTTTCTATGCAAATGTGTCTGGTGCTAGTAACCGGTTACGCATTGGCAAGTAGTAAACCAGTAATCTTTTTAGTAAAAAAACTGGCCACTATACCTCAAAATTCCGCTGCTGCTGCCGCAATGGTATGCCTTGTTTCTGTTTTAACCGGTTTCATTAATTGGGGTCTAGCAATTGTAGTGGGCGCCTTATTGGCTAAAGAGGTGGCAAAAGCATGCTATCAAAGGGGGCTAAAAGTTCATTATCCCTTGTTGGGAGCTGCAGGTTACATGGGCCTTGCAGTCTGGCACGGAGGACTCAGTGGCTCAGCTCCTTTAACCCTAAATCAACCTGGTCATTTTCTAGAGTCCAAAATCGGAATTATCGATCCATCACTCACTCTATTCCATCCGCTGAATCTTATGGTTAGTGTGCTACTTATTATCGGCTTGCCAATTTTGTTTTATCTAATGTCACCAAAACATGAAGACCAAATGATTAGCATTGATAAAGTACTTCCCACACTTGAAAGCAATCCTGAGGATCTACCTGAACTATCAGGTGGGAATGGCTTGGCAAGTACATTGGAAAATTCCAAAATACTATCGTTTTTGATTGGTGCAGCAGGAATAATGATGGTCAGTTTACTGATTCAAAAGCTTGGCTGGCAAAAATTTCTCAACCTAAATAATGTGAATCTTTTATTTCTTAGTTTAGGAATTCTATTCCACGGTACGCCTATTCGCTATGTCAAAGCCATTCATGCTGGAGTTCAAGCCTGCTCGGGTATTATTCTTCAATTTCCGCTGTATGCCGGTATTATGAGCATGATGAAAGCAAGTGGATTAGCCACCATTACAGTAAATACCGTTGTAACCACTGCAAGTAAGAGCTCCTTACCTCTATTGACTTTTTTCAGCGCTGGCTTACTAAATATATTCGTACCCTCTGGAGGTGGTCAATGGGCAATTCAAGGTCCCATAATGGTGGAAATACTACATCAACTCGATGGTGACTTATCCAAAACAATTTTGGCCTTCTGCTACGGGGATCAATGGACAAATCTTTTGCAACCTTTCTGGGCATTGGCGTTACTTGGTATTACGGGATTACGTGCCAGTCAGATTATGGGCTACTGTATTACCGTCATGCTCATTGGAGTTCTTATGTTTAGTGGAATTTTATTAATCTATTAGGAGAAGTATATGGTCAAACAATTTTTAATTATAAGTGCTCTGGGAATGTTTCTTGGTGTTACCCTTGGAGCTTTCGGAGCCCATGGTCTCAAACAAAAAATATCTGAGGAAATGCTGAACATTTGGAATACCGCCGTGCTCTATCACATGCTTCATTGTCTGGGCCTTGCAATAGTCGCTCTAAGCTTTAAGTTCTTTGGCGGTACTCACTGGTTTTTATGGTCAGGCTGGGCCCTGATCATAGGAGTACTTATATTCAGCGGATCTCTTTATGTCCTAGCTCTAAGTGGAGTGCGCTGGTTAGGGGCTATCACACCCTTCGGCGGCCTAAGCTTGCTCGCCGGTTGGGGACTTTTCGTTCTCGCACTTTATAAGAGCAATTAAGCTTCACTTATAAACAAGCAAAAGGTTCATAATATATAGATTAATTCAGTCAACTATTCTGAAATCTTGTCATACCAATACTTGAGAAGATCACCAAGAGTAGTATCGATATCGTATTCTTCCTTGAAACCTGTCATTTCAACCAAGTTTGTCGAATCACCATGTTGGTAATAGATTTCATGAGGTCTCCAGAATGGATCATGAATCTTTTGCTCAACATGATCTAGGCCTGAAAGCTCGATCAATTTATCAGTAAAATATTGCATTTTACGAGGAGTATCACCACAAATATTGAATACATGATTATTAACTTCTGGATGAATCATAGCCAGATAATAAGCACGTACCGTATCACGCACATCCATTACTACTCGAGTGGTAGAAAGATTACCAACTTTTAGCACAGGTTCTTGTAGACCTTTCATCATCCTAGCGATCTGATAAGCATCCGAGGAAATCGAAAAGATGCGACCTCTACGAGGACCTGTATGAGAGAATGCACGAGTTATGAAACCTTTGATGAATCCATTATTCATGCGTTCCTGTAAATAAACATCAGTGGCTGCTTTCGAAGCTCCGTAGGGATTAGAGGGGACAATATGATCTTCCCAATGAATCTTGCGACCATCTTGTCCGACATTACCATAAACCTCTGATGTCGAACAAAACATTAGCTTACAAGCCTCTTGATGATCTTGAATTACTTGAATCAGATTAGCACTCCCCATGACATTTGTTTCCATAGTGCCTATAGGATCCTTAAAGCTCGTTGGTGGATGTGATTGAGCAGCTAAGTGAAACACACCGTCAAATTGATGGGTTTCAAAAACAGTTCTTAGTGATCGATAATTGATCAAATCTGCATACACAAATGTGATTGCTTCATAAGCTTTATCTGTTACCACATCTCGAATGTCACTCTCCATGCCATTTGTTCTGCGAACTAATCCATAAACTTCGTGACCTTCTTTGTGTAGAAGGTTCACCATATGCGCACCAGCGAATCCAGTTATTCCAGTAATTAAATATTTTGCCATAATAGTAATAAGGGGGTAATGAAAGTTAATGTGTGGGCTATATCCCTCTCTGAGACCTCAGTATAACACTCTAAATGCGTTACGCAAACTGTTTGAAACAGCATTTTTACAAGGTTGAAACAGCATCAATCTTGGGGTAAAGACAAATCTTCAAAGTTATCCATAAAGCGCTGGTCACGCATTCTTTTAAGAAGGGTAATGTATTCATCAAGAACCATTGAAACCTGTTCTTTTTTACAATAGCGGCGCCAGGTTATAGAACGAGATTGCTGCTCTTTTTCACCTAGTATTAGCATATTCGGAATCTTACTAGTCACTGCATTACGAATCTTTTTACCGAAAGAATCGTTGGAGTCATCTAGCTGCACTCGAAATCCCTGCATATGTAATATTTGTTTTATTTCATATGCATAATCTACAAATGCTTCGGCTACTGGTATTAAACGAACTTGTACTGGGGCCATCCAAGTAGGAAAAGCTCCTCCAAAATGCTCGATCAAAAAAGCAATAAAACGTTCGTGAGTCCCCAAAGGAGCTCTATGGATGATATATGGCTCATGCTCTTTGCCATCTTCACCTTTGTACTTAAGACCAAATCTGGAGGCCACAAGAAAGTCGAGCTGATTAGTCGAGGCTGTTTCTTCCCGCCCAATTACATTCCGAATTTGAAAATCAACTTTTGGTCCATAAAAAGCAGCTTCACCTCGCTCTGATGTGTAGGGGATCTCTAAATCTTCCAAACATTCTCGCACAATGCCCTCTGCAAATTCCCAACGATCGCCTGCCTCAATAAACTTTTCACCATCCGAAGCATGCAGACTTAAACGAGTCCAATACTGGGTAATACGAAATTTCTCGTAATAATCTTTATGCATCTGCAAAACGGCTTTAAACTCATCTCGTACCTGACCCTCAGTGCAATAGATATGCGCGTCGTTCATTGCTAGAGCACGAACTCTCAATAGTCCAGAAAGACTTCCCGAGTGTTCATATCTATAGCACGTCCCATATTCAGCTAAGCGCAAAGGCAGTTCTCGATAACTTCGCAATCGAGAATCAAAAATCTTGTGATGATGAGGACAATTCATCGGCTTTAGATAGTAATTATCGCCGTCAATCTCAATCGGAGCATACATGGTATCTTTATAGTATGGGAGATGCCCAGAGGTATAATACAAACTCTCTTTAGTGATATGTGGTGTTGCCACCCTTTGATAACCTTGCTGAAACTCCATATCTTTAGCGAGAGCTTCTAATTCCTCTCTAAGCACTGTACCATTAGGTAACCACAAAGGAAGGCCCTGACCAACTTCATCATCCATAACATATAGGTCTAGCTCACGCCCTAATTTCCGATGGTCGCGTTCTTGAGCCAATCGGCGCTCTTCGATGAACTGTGTCAGTTTCTCCTTCGATTCAAAAGCCAAACCATAAATTCGCATCAGCATCGGCTGATTGGAATCTCCACGCCAATAAGAACCCGCTATAGAATCAAGCTTGAAACAGCCTTTTGGAATCTTGCGTGTAGATTCAACATGGGGCCCCTCACACATATCCACGAAAGGACCATTCTGATAAAAAGATAGGTTTTCGAATCTCTCACCAAGTTCTCCAGCATATTCTGCCTTGAGAGGCTGATTATGATCTTGGAGGTAATCTACAGTCTCACTCTTACTCTTGTCATACTGCTCAAATTTCTGATTGGACTTGATAATCTTCTTCATCCGCTTTTCGATATCCTTTAAATCATCGGGGCCAAAAGGCTCTGCAAGGCGGAAGTCATAATAGAACCCAGTATCGATAGGAGGTCCAAACCCTAGTTCAGCATCAGGTTGAATCTCAAGTACTGCCTGAGCCAATATGTGAGCCAGAGAATGTCGAATCTTATAAAGTTCTTGATTATTTTTTGTCAGCTCCATAGCTGCTTCTCCATCTGTTTTAAAGGGCTAATTAAGTAAAAGGTGATATTGTAACCCGCGAAGTCGGTACTGTCACTTCCAAAGCGTTATGAATTACGATAAAATTTATCACTTCATTAAACTAGGTAAGTCTTTTGATTCGCAGCGAACTGAAAAGTAAAATCACCGAAGATATTTGTGTCATGGCAACGCCTGACAATCATCCCCACAGCTATTTATTTGATTGTGGGGTCGCCTCGAATCTCCAAATTAGCGATGTAATGCGCACTAAAGCAGTATTTATAAGCCACACCCATGTAGATCATTTTGTTAACTTTGACGCCATTTTGCGCAACCGAGCAGGTTCAAGAAATACCCTCATAGTTACCGGTCCAAAAGGTATCGTAGATAATGTACAAGGCAAATTAATGGCATACACTTGGAATCTTATAGGACGGAATGGCTCTTATTTTGAAGTTCGAGAGGTTCAACGCGATGGTGTTTACAAAATTTTTAGACTATCTCCACCGGACTGGCGTATTAGATACATAAGACGCGAACGTAGTGATGTAATATTTCAGAAAGGTACTATATCGGTGCGTTTTTGCGTCCTTGATCATAAAATTGATTCTATAGCTTATCGTATGCAGGAAAATCCCCGGATTAACATGACTGATATTCCTTACAAACCAGGACCTTGGATCGAATCTCTGAAAGAAGCGTTTCGTCAAAAAAAAAACCATGATTTGATTAAAATTGACTCTGATAAAACCGTACCCGCCGAAACTCTTTTCAATTGTTTACAAGAAACTGAGGGATTCAGTCTGGGTTACGCCATGGACCACCTAGGAGGTGGACACAATCATGAAAAACTAGAAAGTTTTTTTAAGAATCTCGATGAACTATATATAGAATCGTTTTTCAGACATGTAGATTGGGGTTTTGCCCAGCGACATCATCACAGCACTTCTTATCTTTCTGGTTTATTAGCGCGTAAAGCCGGCGTAAGAAAGCTGAATCTCGTGCATCACTCAAGGCGTTATTTTTCTGAGATAGGGGACCTCATCGAAGAAGGTCGAGCCGCCTATGAAGGTCGTGAGCCAAATTATGAAAACAAGCCCCACTCGCGTTTTGAATCTGATACTGATTCAACTGGGGAAATATAGATATGGCCTTGGTATAGATCAACCTTTAGTTTTTAGTCTAAAATTGGCGAACAATACCTGATTAAGATAACGCCCCTCAGGAAAGTATTTATTGATTGAATGGTCCACTTCTTCGGCAATCACCTCGGCAATCTGGGTTCTACCCTTTCCAAAAATTGACTTAGAGGCTTTACCCACCGAGGAAACTAAATCTTCGTAGGTGAACCTTGCAGTGCATGAAATACTAAACCATAAACTCTCTTCCTTTATATGCGTTAACGCTAAATAATGTAACTGCTCCAATTTTTTAAGAGCCATAGGGACTTGAGTCATTTTGCTAGCCATGCAAGGAGGATCAATAATGATAAGATCAAATTTGTCCTTATCGTCTAAATTTGCCAAAAATCGAAAAACATCAGAGCAGACTAAGCGATCCCTGCCATCATCTAGTCCATTCAAACTTAGGTTTTTACGATGTGTCTCCTGTGCCTGCCTACTCTGATCAACTGAAACAACTTCCGAAGCTCCACGTTGCAAAGCTATTACTGAAAAAGCACCTGTATAGCTAAAAAGGTTTAAAACTCGCATACCCGTTAAATCCAATTTAGATAAAACTCTCCTTGAACCTCGCAAGTCTAAAAAGAAGCCGCCCTTTTGACCCGATTCGAGATCAACGAGGTAACTGTATGCACCTTCAAAAACTGTCACAGGATCGCTAGGTGCCTTGCCCCGAGTCCATCGAGGAGGTCTCAACCCTCTGTCTGACTGTAAACCAATTTTGGTAGCCGATTTTACCAAAATATTAGATGGTCTTTTCTCCAATACGTAGTTCATCAAAAAACTTACTAATCTCGCCAGACCATAGAGAGAAGGGGAATAATATTGGATTATCAAATAATTATTATACTGGTCTACCGTAATTCCCGGGAAACCATCGCTCTCACCATTAAGCCAGCGTATCCCATCTGTTTCAGTAAGTAATTTTTCTTTCTTCTTGATAACCTCACGCAGTTTCTTAAAAAAAAATCGATTGCGAACT
>CAZYUV010000076.1:0-13020 GCA_964650625.1 uncultured bacterium | reverse complement strand
TTTATAAAAGAACAGAATTTTACTAGAGCTTGTGACTATCTTAAAAATGCCTCTAAATTAGATCCTAATGATACTGAGTTACATATCATATTGGGCAATTGTTACAATGAGCTTGATCGACTAAATGATGCTATAGATGAGTATAATAAAGCCTTGGAACAGGAACCTAAAAACGCCACCATACATATAGCCATTGGGATGACACATAAGAAGGAAGGTAACTTAGATCTTGCCATCCAGAAGTTTAAAAAAGCTCATGAGTTAGACCCAAGCCGACCAGAGGTTTATTACGAACTTGGAAAAATTTATATAAATAAGGGTCGACTTGACATGGCTGTGGATCAATTTCAAGAGGCTGTTGCTTACCAGAAAGGTAATGCAGAATATCACCATCAACTCGGTAAGGCTTATTTGAGTCAAGGAGCCATCACTGATGCGATTGATGAATTCAAGGAGGCAATCAGCCTAGACCCTGCAAACATACCTGCTACACTCGAACTTGGGCATTACTTTAGTGGAGTAAAATTATTTGATAAAGCAATCGCCAAATTCAAACGAGTAATCGATATGCAGCCAGACCATCCAGTTGCAAATTTAGAACTAGGTAAATTATACCTAGCAACGGAGGAGTACGGCTCTGCAAACGCACAATTTAAAAACTGCCTACCCCTCATTCCAGGTAGCGGTGAACTCTTTTACAATTTAGGTCTGACATTTTTTAAAACATCCCAGCCAGAGTCAGCTTTAGATTACTTCAAAAAAGCAATTGAAATGGATCCTGACTTAGCTGAAGCCCACTTTTATTGTGCCAAAATTTATCAAACTAAAGGACAGGTGGAAGCAACTATTAATCAATTACAACAAGCGATTACTCTTGATGAAGAGAATGCCTCATACCATCGGTATCTAGCGGAATGCTTCGACCAAAAGAATGACACTAATCACGCAATCGATCATTATGAAAAGGCCTTACAATTTGACCCTGATCTGCTAGATGTTGTTTACAGATTAGGTAACAAATACAAATTAGTAGATAATCATATTGCGATCATACGTTTATACGAACAGGCTATTAAAAAAGTACCTACAAACTCTCTATACTTTTTCGAACTGGGGGAAGCTTATCGTGTAGAGAACAAACTGGAAAAAGCTATTAAGTCTTATTCAAAAGCCTTGAGATTAAATCCTGAGTTTATTGAAGCAATTTACTCTTTAGGTGGAATATACGAATCGCGGAACCAGTATGATCGATTAATACAGCTATACGAAGAAGCGATCACAACTTATCCCACAAACGTTAAAGCTCATTTCGAACTTGGAAAGGCTCATGCGGCTACCGAACAACATAAAAAAGCTATTCAAACTTTTAGAAAAGTCGTTCAACTGGATTCTCAACATCAAGAAGTCTTTCTTCATCTAGGTGACATCCTCTTTGTCACCAATAATCTAGATCAAGCGCAAAAGTCTTTCGAACGCGCATGCCGAATAACTCCCAATTCAGCTGAAGCGCATTACAAACTTGGAAAAGTTTATGAAGCTAAAGACTACAATGATGATGCTACCAAAGAATATGAACTGGCGAAAAAACTTCAAGGAAGTAATGCAGAAATTTATTTCAAACTAGGAATGTCTGCACTTCGAAAAACTAGCTACCAGGAAGCTCTTAATGAATTCCAAAAAGCGTTGGAAATCGATTCGAATGATCCAGATACATATTATCAAATGGGAATTTGCCATCTAAATTTGGGAGCATTCCCAGCAGGAATAGACAATTTTAATAAGGCGCTTCAACTTAATGATGACATGTTAGCTGCCAAATTCTACCTAGCTAGGACCTACTGCTTGAATCGAAATTATAGTGAAGCCCTTGAAAAGGCTAGTACATTGCGTAAAAACCATCGCTGGGCTCGAGAAGCTGAAATTTTAATAGGAGATATACATGTTGCGTTGGAAAATCCACAGGAAGCGATAAAAGCCTACCAAAATGCCCATGAGTTAGATGACAATAACTTGGAAGTACTAACCAAACTAAGTAAAGTTTATGAGCAACAAGAACAGTGGCAAATGGCAATGGATACATATCTTCAGCTTCTCGAAAAACAGCCTGAGAATACTGAACTGAATTCGATGATCGGCCAGTTGGCGCATAAAGCTCAGCAATACGATAAAGCCATAGAGCATTATCAGGCTGCTCACAGCAGGGAACCCGATAACCTCAACTACGCTATGAGTTTAGCAGAGGTTTATAGCCAGGTGAAATACTTTGAACAAAGTAAACGAATCTATGAGGACCTTGTACAGAACTTTCCCAACAATGTAAATATTCGTATCCGCTTAGGAGAAGCTTACAAATCACTGGATATGGAGTTCGAAGCCATAACACAGTTCCGAGAGGCTTTTAAGTTATCTCCAAGCAACCTAGAGGTACTTTTTGTTTTGGGCATGGATTACCTCAAAAAAGGTATTTTAGACAAAGCACTTGAGCATTTTGACGCAATACTTCAACAAGTACCTGATCACGTGGAAACATTGATGAATGTAGGCTTGATACATCTAGAAAAAAATCTATTCGAGCAAGCTATCGGCTCATTTTCTAGAATTCTGGAAAGTGAACCAAAACATAAAAGCGGGCTAGAGCATCTTGAGCTAATTTACGAAAGACAAGAAAATTATGCCGATCAAATTCACATTCTATTGAAGTTAGAAGACATCGAGCCTCTTAATTTAAACTATCTTTTAAAAATTGCCAACTGCTACTTTAAACTCTTAAATTACGGAAAAACAGAAGAATATGCATTAAAAATTTTAGATATTGAAAATAACCATCAAGAGGCTCTCAACCTTGCATGCAACGTCTATATGCGTCAGCAAAATTATCCTTCCGCAATAGAGCTACTTGAATTGAACCTAAAAATGAACCCCGAAGAAATCAAGCTTTATTTAGACTTGTTTAAAGCTTGCTTTCATCAAAATGAAACCGAAAAAGCTGGCCGCTATATAGTACAGGCTTTATCAATGGAAAAAGAGAATATAGATGTTCTCCAAACAGCGTTGTTTTACTACAAGGAAATTGGGAATTTGAATAAGCAAACAGAGGTTTGTAATACCTTGCTCTCTCTAAATCCTGATGACCATGAATTTAAGCGTCAAATGGTCCAACTCCTAATGGAACAGCAGATGTATAAAGAGGCAATGAACTTAATAACTGATCTACTTGCCCATACGCCAAATGACCCCGGATTACTTGTAGCTCAAGCCAAAATCCAAACATTGCAAGGTTTGCCATCAAAAGCGGTAATTACGTTGCAACAGGTTCTCGCTCTCGATGACAACAACGCTATGGCTCACTTTGAATTAGGCCGAACTTACCACACCCAAAAAGAATGGAATAAAGCTATTCTTGAATTTAAGAAAGCAGTAAATTTAGGCATCGATGACCCTAAAGCATTCATAGAACTGGGCGAGATCTATGCTGCTAAGGGATTTTTTGATACTGCTCTAGAGGTCTATCAAAAAGCAGTTGCTATAGACAGGGAAAATATACAAATTAATATGGAAATTGCAGAAATATACTTCAAGTTGAATATGCCAGAGAAAGCCCTTGAAGAATATGAAAGCCTGCAAGAGAAACAACCCAGCAATATTAAAATGAATACGCGATTAGCTCAGGTCTACCAAACGAATCGAATGTTTAGCCAAAGTTTAGAGCTCCTTAATCGCCTTCTCGAAGAACAACCTCAAAGCACAATGATCCTTTACGAAATTGGGAAGACCTACCTTTACATGGACGATAGAGAAGAGTCACGAAACTATTTCTCAAAGGTTCTGGAACTGGACCCTGGACATACCATGGCTCAGGTCGAAATGAGTGTCTTGGATGCTCACATAAACCCCCAAATGACCATTCAAACTTTGCGAAGAATGATTGATCAGTCTCCGATTAAGGATACATTCATTTACCTTTCTAGGGTTTTTATAGAAAATAATATGATTGACGACGCTGTGGCAGAATTTAAGGTATTGGCAAAAAGATACCCCGATTCCGCTCCAACTTGGGCAGAATTAGGAAAGCTCTACACTGTATTGAGCAAAACTTACGAAGATCCAAAGATACGTCAAAACGGTATCGAAGCTTTAGAGAAAGCAATTCAACTTGATGAAAATTACCCGCCCGCATATTTTTACCTTGGAGAGAGTTTTCACTTAAGTGGCGAACTCGAGGTTGCGCTTTCAAAGTTACGTCTCGCCTATCAGCTAGATCCCCAAAATCTCGAAATAAGGGAATATCTTACTGCCGTAGAAACTCAAAAAATTACAATCGAAGTGGCTGCGAAACTTGAAGAGGCAAAAACTTATTTATCTCGTGGAATGGATCAAAATGCCATAATTGAATATGAAGCAATATTAGAATTAGACCCCTTCAATTGTGAAGCTAATTTTGATTTAGCCAGCATATATATTAAACAAGAAAACCTAGAGCTATCCAAAAAATATTTACAAAATTCGGTAGAACGAAATCCTAATTTTGTTAGAGGTTACCAAGATTTAGCTAAAATAAATCGACAGGAAGGTAATTTGTATGAATCTGAAATAAATCTCCATAGGATTTTAGAGCTAAATCCAAATGACTTTGATTCAAATCTATTAATGGGCGAAGTTCTAACAGAATCCGATGAAATAAGTGAAGCCGCGATTTATCTTCAAAAAGCTATTGAAATCAATCCGACCTCTCCTAAACCTTATTTTCAACTAGGAAAGATGTTCTTAAAAATCGGGGAAACCCAACAAGCTAAGGAGTTTTACGAAAAATGCTACAAACTGGATAGTTCCATAACAGAGGTAAACGAATTCTTCGTTCAGTTAGACCAAAAAGAAACTGCCGCAAAACTAGAACGACTACTAAACCTTGCAAGAGAAGCCGAGGAGGCTGAGGAATTAGAGCAAGCAAAATCCTACTATGAAGATACTCTTAGCCTGCAACCTGGCAATTTCTTTGCAAGATATAAAAGTGGTGAAATCAATGAAAAAATGGGACGTATGAGTGAAGCTGCCTTCGATTTTCAACAAGCATATAACAACTACGCAGAACATAAAATTCAGTTTCCTAAGTTGCCCGTAAAGCTTGGGATAATTCTAGCTGGCCTTCAAAAAATAAGCGATGCAATTCCAGTACTAGAAGAAGCAATCAAAGTAGAACCCGCAAACGAACAACTCTATCTACTGCTTATACAACAGTACAAAGAATTTTTCTTAACTACGGGACAGGAAGACTTTGAAGGCATCACTCCTGTAAGTCTACTACAACGAATAAAAGATCAAACTAGCACTAATCCGCTGAGTATCCTGCCATGGCTAGGCTTAGGCTATGCCTATCGAATTAATTTAATAGGTGAACTTGAATTGGAAGAGGGGACTCAAAAAGGGATAGAGGCTTACAATAAAGCCTACACTATTGATCCTACCAATGAGCACCTGCTTTACAACCTTGGATTACTCAACCACTTTGCCGGCAAAATTGCCAAAGCAAAAGAGTACTTGAAAAATTTATTGCAGTTAAACCCTGAGCATATACGCTCGTGTCAAAAATTAGCTCAAATCTACATTGAAGGTAAAGAATATGACGAGGCAGCTCAAACATATCGCAAACTAATAGATTTAGAGCCTGAAAACGGACTACATAGGATCGAATTGATCGATTTATTTAAGGTGGCTTGCGAAGCTGAAGACAAAAAACAGCAATTATTTGAAAATTATCTGACCGAATTTGCCACAGTAGTCAAAGCAGATGATCAAAATGCTATGGCACACTTTGATTATGGATACGCAATTCTTACCTTAACTTCAAGTTTCTCACTGTCTGAAGAAGAACTTTCGTTATCAATAAGCGAATTTAAGAGAGCTATTTCTGTGGCCCCAAGTAACCCCTGGGGATATTGGGGACTCAAACGAGTTTACAATAAGGAGTCAATATCCGGCCGGCATAGGTATCAGGAAGCCATTGAGATCTGTAGGAAAGCGCTTGAGTTCAACGATAGTAGCCAAGCCTACTGTGAGCTAGGAAATGCCTTAAATGAAGACTATGAAACCAATCGAAAGACTGAAGCTTTAGAAAACTATAAGAAAGCCCTTGTACTTGAACCAGACTTCATTGAGGTATACTTTAAAATAGCCTCTATATGCAGAATACGTAATAATTATGACGAGGCTATGCAGTTTTATCGCCGTGTGATTGAATTAGATCCTACGACAAGTTACGCAAAAGACGCCAAAAGGTCTCTGGTACATATAGAAAAATCCAAGGCCGATTTGGCTTGAGGATAAGTAAATGAGCCATAAAGTACATTTAGCACATTTAGGCTGTGCAAAAAATATGGTGGACTCGGAGATATTCTTAGCACATTTCCACCGCCTTGGGTTTGCGCAAACAGAGAATCCTGACGACGCGGACCTAGTTCTCGTGAACACCTGTGGATTCATAACGGCAGCTAAAGAACAGTCTATAGATACTATTTTCGAGCATGTCGAAGCAAAAAACAGACGAGTTGTAGTCGCAGGTTGCCTGTATCAACGATACTCCAACCTACCCAAAGAAATGCCCGAAGTTGACGGATGGTTGCGAACAAACAGATATAAAGATGTCAGAACATTAATCCATAAACTAGGCTTTGCTACAGAAGGTTATTCCAGTACTGCTAACCAGTACGAACGAGTTCTTTACGAAAAAAATTCTCACGCGTATCTCAGAATCTCAGAAGGCTGTAACAAGAATTGTTCGTTCTGTTCAATCCCAGGGTTTAAGGGAAGAATGGTTAGCAGGACTATAGACTCATTACTGGAAGAAGCACAAAGATTAATTGACAAGGGAGTCAAAGAAATCAATATCGTCTCTCAGGATACCTGTAATTATGGGGTCGACCTCTATGGCACTGGCACAGGCGGCAAACACTTTCGAACACTCCTTGAGAAATTGACAGAATTAAATATGGAGCGGATACGCTTGTTATATCTGTACCCATTATGGCTGAATCAACATTTCTATGAATTCATGGCCGAGAGCCCCAAAATTTGCAACTATATAGACATGCCCCTTCAACACTCCTCTCGACAAGTTCTGAAGCGAATGAAAAGACCTGGTGACGGTCAAAGATATCTAAAAGAATTGGCTATAATAAGAAATATTATGCCAGACGTTAGCATTAGGACCACCCTAATAGTTGGTTTTCCGGGTGAAAGCGAAGAAGACTTTAAGGAATTAACCAACTTTGTAGAATCGGCTCGATTCGAATGGCTAGGCGCATTTCCCTACTACCGAGAAGAAGAAACCTCAGCTTTCGACTTAAAAGACCAAGTACATCATAGAACAAAGTTTCGACGTCAAAGACAGATTTTAGAAACTTACCATAAATCACGTGACAGTCTACCCACACGAATTGGTCAAAAGCACCGAGTAATATTAGAGGAGGAAATCGACGGAGTTTGGTTGGCACGTACTTATTTTCAAGCTCCTGAAGTAGATGGCGTGGTGTATGTTAAAAACCACGACGGATATACTGGTGAAATAATTGATGTGACAATCACTGGTGAACTTGATTTTGACCTAGAGGCTATCACAAATTCTTAGCTAGAATATCACCGAACAAATTCGAACAGAATTCTAACAACTGTGGCCTAGAGCACTTTCAAGAATTGTATAACTTGAAACACATCACTTAAAGGTGTTTTGCTATGAAAAAACCATCTGAAAAATCAGAAGAAGATCTATTGTCAGATTTAGAACAAAACCTTCAAGACAATCTTTATTCTAAATCGAATGTAGAAGAGGAGTATTTACCTCCCAATCTAAGCCCAGAGGAGTTTCAGAAACTCTGGAATAAAAAAAAGCTAGATTCAAAGGAAGAAGAGAGCACAGAATCAATCGATACACCCAGTGATAAAACAAAAACCAACGAATCAATCTCAGATTGCGAACAGTCTAGTGAAATGCTTACGCAAAAAACTGAACTAAACTTACTTATAAAAGCACTAGATGATTCATTTCTGGAAATTCAAACCGAAAAAAAAGAGCGTTCACAAGCTCAAATTAGAAGGGGAGTAGCAAAAAATTCAAAAGTACCAATCGTACGCGTAATTCGAATTCCATTAACCAAAGACATGGAAGACCAACTAATAACGATCCGAAGACTTTTGAACGAACTACATCAACTCAATAATCCAAGAGAAGTAATTGACGATCACGAAGTACTTCAAGCATTATTAAACTGGGCCTCAAAACAACTAGACGAAGACCTTCCAACGACCTAGGTTTAACACAAAAAATAAGCCAAATTATTGAAACAAACAATCAGACGATACTATGTTTGAATTGTTTTAACATAAAAACAATCTGACTCTAAAAATATTCGATCTGTTTAAGATCTAAAACAAACAGTTTTTAATAATGTTTTTAAACCTAAACACAGATAAAAAAAGGTGATAAAATCAATTAAATAATCTGTACGTTTTAGCTTGTTTTGAACACTGCGATCTGATAGATTCGAATACCACTTGAAAAAATAATATATCCATTCAATTGAAAAAGAGAATTCAGGAGGGCATAAATAGTGCTCGAAAACGTCGAATCTAAAACCAGTGCAAAACGTTTAAAGCTTGACGAGATCTCTGAACAGTTCGGAGTTCGGATCAATTCTTTACGTTATCACATTAAAAAACTCAAGCCACTGTTCTTAGATGTTTCCAGAGACCGCTATAACCGATTTCTTTTCACCCCTTTGCAGATCGATCGGCTGCTACGAGTTCACCGACTGAAGAACCAGGGATATCCCTATGAAAAAATTAAAGAACAACTGTTGGGAAACTTGGAACAATTGACCGAAGGGTCTGAACAATTGACTGAGGAACCTGAACAGCTTCAGAACAGTCTTAATTCAGAATCCCAGATGAATGTAATATTTATGCCCACTGATTCAGACAAAAGGGGTTGGCTACACAAGCTTGAGCAGATGGAGAAACATCAGAAAAAACTGCATGAAATAAATAAAATATTGATAGATGCTAATAAACAGTTAGATCAAATCATCGCAGAACAGAATGCCAAAATAGACTCACTGGAGGAAAGGGTTGCATTATTAATTGATTTACATACAGAAAACCTACTGAAACGCGGGTTAACCTTAAATCGCAATATGGATATTTTCTTCGAAACCGACAAAGAACAATCCGATTAAACAGTGGCGAACGAAATCCTCATCACCACCCTGATAATTAATATTATGTTAACTATATAAAATCAAAGATGACCTTAATATTAAATATAGAAATCCCGAAAACTAGTATTAAGGTACTAACTATCAAATAATGGAAACACAAGAATTTATTAGTATTAAAGAAGCTTGCCAGATTTTGAGTTGTGGCCGCACCAAAATCTATACACACTACATTAAAGAGGGTTTACTCACTATTAAAATGAAGCGTGGCAATCGGTCTTTCTTTTTAAAATCAGACGTTATCGCAATACGAAATCTTGAAAACACTCCAAGAGAGTATATCCTAAACCCTCAGAAACAAAACTTCACTGAGGCATCTTCAGAAAAATATAATCACTTCAAGTCTGAACAACCTAACCCTGCCGACGGAATAGTCAACCCAGATAGCTCTACTGTTCACGCAACAAGGTATGACAATGGTGAGATTTTCAAACCGGAAGATAACCAGAATCTACACTCTAGGATTCGTGAATTAGAAGATCAGCTCCTACAACGAGAACAGCAGATTGCCGAATTCCAGCAGAAATTGAATAATACAGTCCCGCTAGTTGAGTATCACAAGGAACTAGAAGAGAGTCAAAAGCTCGTCGAACAAACCCGTGAACAACTCAAACAGAGTGAGGATTCATTGAATTGTGCCAAAGAACAAACTGAACAACTGTCTATCGAAAAGGAAAAACTTAGTGAACAGTTCGGACAAAGCCTTCATTTAGCTGTTCAACTTAAGCGTAAGCTTGAACACGAACAACAGCGAAAAGCCCAATTACACAAGCTGCAGTTACGGTGGAAGGAGCTACAGTTACGATTAGGGCAATGTGGTTTTTTCGACATTTCAAGCCGACTCCAAATTCATCGAGAAATTAAACAAATTCAAGAATCGATACGAAAGTTTCGCTAGATATTTGTCTACATATTCAAATTCTTGAAAATTGAGCCCTCGAAAACCGCACCAACAAAGGCCCAATCCATTGCAGCCTGAATACGGTCTTTTTGAAGGTCTAGCATATCAATGCTATCAAAAGTCCAATAAAGCCCTATATTATTAATACGCAAATTTAACCAATTACAGGCAAAAGTAAACATCAAAATAAGGGGATAGGTTTTTTAGTTAACATAACGTACATTCTGTGCAGTAAAACCATCACCATTATAGACACTGCGATACTTGAGCCAGTCATTCAGGACTTTATATATATACCGATAGGTCTCTGCGAATTGAACTTGAGTTAAGAAATTTTTATTTTTTTGTTGGGAGCGCTTTATCCATTTTCTAACTATAGTTTCTCCAGCATTATAAGATGCAATTACAAAATGCGCTTTCTTATATCGAAACTGCAATTGCCCTAAGAATATGGAAGCTAAGTGAATATTTAGCTGCACATCTTTCAATTTTTTACAATCAAGCAGATTATCTAGGGCCAAGCTCGATTCAGAACCTAAACCATACCCCTCCAACTGAGACCGATTCAATTTACTACTTAGAGATTGAGCCGTTAGAGGCATTACTTGCATCAGTCCACAAGCCCCTGCGGAGCTAACTTTCGTCGGATCAAATCCAGATTCAACACTCATTATGCCGTAGAGTAAATTGGTATCAAAAGGTAAAAAATAACTTAAATTCTCCACAAAAGGCCAGTAAGGCCTCGGATACAATCCATGTAAAACCTTCCGACTTGACCCTCCCATAAATTTTTGAACCACTTCCCAACCAAGCTCCTCTAGCGCCAACTCTAAACTTCTTCTAGAACGTGGATAATCTAAAAGCTCGGAATAGCATTTAAAAAGCCTGAAATACAAGAAACCCCTAAACGCTTGTCGATAATTTGAAGCATCATATTCTACAGCCTCCATCAGCATTGAATAAGTGCTTTCATCGAATAACTGCTGAGTTTTGTAAACGTTATATTCGTTTGATACGTATATCGGAAGATCTCCCTTCAGAAGCTCTTTAGCATGCGCCTCTCTTTTCAACAGATCACCTGTTATTTGAGCGCAAGTTGCATAATCCCCCTTAAGAAAAGCTCCCTCTCCAAGAACCATCAGACGTAGTGCGTTTAGGGTATTCATCTTCCACGAGTGTCTAGAATCTTCAAACCCTAGAACATTATCCCGTGAATTTGATGTTTTGGCATGCCAGCCATTCTCATTAAACCAATCGATAAAATCTGGCTGAGGCTCCACTACTGAATCTAGACCTCTTTTCCTCAAAAAGGCATTTTCTTTGATAAGCCATCGTGAAGTTGATTTTAATTTCGATTCTTGAGAATGTTTTCTTAGTGTCGCAACGAACAACTTTTGTTGTAATTTCTCAAGGTAATAATGAGTGTAAATTGCGCAGCATAAAAAGAAAGCGCTGAAACCTAATCTAAGTAGACTCTCCCACTTTTCCGACATTAGCAAATTACGAATAATATAAATTCTCAAGCTATTCAAACTAAATCCATGTACAGTGTTTAAGTTAACGATGCAACACGGTACATCGTCCACTAGCATAAACGATTCCATATTGTAATAGTGCAAAGGCCATTAAAGCTAATAAATGACATTGGAACAAAATAATCTTGGGTGTAAAATGGATGACTATGGATTTTTTACTTCTTCTGGCAGAATCAGAAAATAAGATTCAGGCGATTCTGGATAACCTCCAAAAGCATTTTCAGACAGCCCTCCTGGAACTTGGAGACCCCGTCAACACTATAGTCGGGGTTGGTCAACCCAGCGCTATTATATATTTTGCATCGTTTGGTACAGACAGCATAGAAAACTGTATGAGCCTAAGACGCAACTATCCCGGTATCCCACTAATTTATTTATACGATCTAGATGGAAGAGTTAAAGAGCGCAACAAAATAGAACCGATTGTTGACGCATTCTTGAGTGACCTACCTCCACCTAGTTTGATGCTGGACATAATTCACACGCAAATTGATAAATCTCAGAATACCAGTCAGATGGCGCAACCTCCATCTGCTATGCCAGATACTCATGAGAATAGCGTGGCACCCGCGATGCAAAAAGTAATGAAAATCGCCGCGAAAGTTGCACCAACAGACGCCACAATATTAATCATGGGTGAAAGTGGTACCGGTAAAGAAGTTACCGCAAAATGGATTCACCAAAATTCACGACGAAAAAACAAACCTTTCGTAGCTATCAATTGTGGAGCAATCACGGAAACAATTTTAGAGTCTGAGCTATTCGGCCACAAACGTGGTTCTTTTACTGGGGCCGAAGTAGATAAAACCGGTCTTTTTGAAGCTGCACACCAAGGAACTCTATTTCTTGATGAAATTGGTGAAATGCCCCTCAATTTACAAGTAAAACTACTTCGAGTACTGCAAGAGAAAAGAATTCGACGAGTTGGGGACGTGGAAGATATAGCGGTCAACGTAAGGATAATAGCTGCCACCAACAAAGATCTTAAAAAACAAGTTGAAAAACGGAGATTTAGAGAGGATTTATATTACCGATTCAATGTAGTACCACTGCAGTTACCACCTCTGCGAGACCGACGAGAATCCCTACCGCATTTAATTGAAAAATTTCTATACAATTTCAGCCAAGAACATCGCAAGATTATCCAAGGTTTTGCGCCTGCCACTACCAACACACTAATGAACTATGAGTACCCCGGTAATATTCGTGAGCTACAAAACATAATTGAGTATTCTGTAATAATGTGTGAATCCAACATTATTCAACCACAAGATTTACCGACAGAAATTCAAGCCGGTGAACCCATGAATCTTCTACCAGC
>CAZYUV010000075.1:0-13121 GCA_964650625.1 uncultured bacterium | reverse complement strand
CCTCTTACCAGCCGCTTTTATGAACTTTTTAAGTGTGTAGGTAAAACCAGGTCTATTGTAATCTTTTTCATAATCCACAAAGACGTCGTACAGTAAGACTGTGTCTTTACTGTCATAGTCATAGACGTATTTACTTTCCCCTGTAATCATTTCTATGGTAGGTGACGGATTTACATCGTTGAAATCCCCAAGAACGAAAATTTTCTTGTTCTTAGCGAATACTTCTTCAATTTTGGTTCTTAATGTATTTGCTTGCGCTATTCTTTTTAAGTCTGCTCCCCAGCCGCCCAATTGACTTTTCAGATGAGTCACTAAAAAAACAAGTTTTTCATCTGTAGATTTGACCTTCAACTCAACTTCTAAAATCCCTTTAGATAGGGTTCTTTGCTCTACTATAACTTTGCCGTCATCATCTTTTAAGTCTGCAGCAAATTCTAGATTATTTTTTAAGGTAGAACTTTGAGTAAGCTTTGTGGAATTATATAGCAAGGCAACATCTTGACCGGTAAAACTATCCATACTGTCGTAGTGCAGGATTTCCATGGGTCGGTCTAGATGAGTTAACAGATCTTCTAGAACTCCACGATTTTCAACTTCTTGTAATGCAAGAACGTCTGGCCTGTTACGGTTAATAACTTCAGCAGCTCCGGCTAGCTTAGCCTCATAATTACTAGGTTTATATTTCTGATCATATTCTACGTTGGGATCGTCTTCGCGATCATATAACCAATACGCATTGTATGTCATGATTTGTAAGATTTCTGGTGAGTCTAAGTCATTGTGCAATTGACTAAATTTGCAATGATCTTGGGCGATTGAAAATGTGCAATTCGCGACCATCAAAAGCAAACAGAGTATAAATTTCATTTTTGTGCCTTTACTTAGAACCAAATGTTAGATCTTGGATACCAAATATTAAGTTTAAATCTATTACTGTCAAGGGTTGTTGATGACACAACGAAATCCAATATTTTCAGCTGCGTATTTTGGAGGCGCTGCACGCCGGAAGCTAGCCCTTTGTAGTCGAGGGAAAACCACTCTATAGTCTGCGCCCTTATATACTTTTGCACTGCCTTGATTAAATTTGGGATTATTTAGCTTTCGCTTTTTAGTTTGTATTTTGTTCAAGCTTATTGGGCTGGGATGTGAGTCTTGCATATTTGTTGCATCTCTTGTCCATTCGCTTACATTTCCGGCTAGATGGTATATTCCAAACTGTCCTAATTCCCATGCTGTCTCTGGATTGGCATCAGCAATTGAAGGGCTTTTGAATTCGGTAGGTACAGGAGATTTTTTGTTGGTCGGGTATGACATATGAGATAGTTGTATACCTCGATTTTTTTCTATCAACTTGGCGCCCCATGGATATTCGGTATTGTACTGCCCCCTTGTGGCGTATTCCCATTGGGCCTCCGTGGGTAAATCTCCTCCCACCCACTGACAAAACTTTTGAGCCTGAAACCATGTAACCATAGTTTGAGGAAATGATGAGCTAGTCTCGTAGCTAGGCTTTTCAGAAATTTTTTGGCAGTGACCAGCTTTTACGCATTTTTCGTATTGAAATCGACTTACTTCAAATCTATCCATCTTAAAAGCTGAGACGGTTACATCTAATAAAGGTTTTTCATGCTCGGGAAGTAAGGGGCTGTTAGTTCCCATGAAAAAATTACCACTTTTAACTTCAGCCATCGAACCGCCGTCCAATTGGCGGATAGATATTTTTTGATTTTTCTCAATGGAATCTTTTGCACTGGAGGTCAAAGAAATGCTGACCGAAACAAGGAAAATTCCCATCCATTTAATGAGTTTCATCGGCTCGGAGTATAGCATAGTCGATTAATACAAAATTATCCTAGTTTCTTTATTTTTTGTAATTATCTGTCGATGGATACGAGGAACTAAGGAGACATTTGATGAAAATTTTTTATTTGTTTTTAAGTTTATTTTTTTTCAGCCAGAGCTTTGCTGCGATTCACCATGATAAAAAAGCGTTAGTTCATTTTGAGATGGGGAATTATTTTCTGCAGGGTGGCGATTGGGATAATGCAATTAAATACTATAACCAAGCGCGAGGAAAACTGGGAATGGAGCAATTGGAAGTGGTGCTTTGTCGCAATATGGCCAATGCTTTCATGATGAAAGAGGATAAATTAAGTACCGAGAAACTACTCGGCTCATGTATTGCTAAGTTTGATTATAAAAAAATTCAAGAATGGGCTTCATTACGAGAGATTTTCAAAGTATATGCTCAAATTCAGGCGGATCGTGTGAATCCAGGTATTCTTGATAAGAAGCGTAAAATGGCTAAGGCAAGGATGCAGGCGATTCAGAAAAGTAGAAAACAGGTATTGCCCCCCCGAAAGACGGATGGCCCTAAACTTGGCTTTAAATAATGAAATTCGACCCTCTTGATAGTTTTCGTGAAGCCGAGAAATGTCTTGCTGATTTTATTCAAACTAATGGTCTCGCTGATTCCTTTGATTCATCAATACAGATTTTGATCAGAGCCTTTGCAAAGAGGCGCCCTGTTTTGAGTTGTGGAAATGGTGGAAGTACCTGTGATGCAATGCATTTTGCTGAGGAATTCACGGGAAGATACCGTAAAGATAGAATTGCATTACCAGCTATGGCAATTGCAGATCCTTCTCACTTGACATGTGTATCTAACGACTATGGCTTTGAACATGTTTTTTCAAGAACTGTCGATGCTTTTGGTCAAGAAGATGGTGTGCTATTGGCTATCTCTACAAGTGGCAACTCAAAGAATGTACTTGAGGCTGCTAAAATGGCTCGCAAACGAAAAATGTCTGTCATAGGTTTAACAGGCAAAGGAGGGGGGCTTTTGGCAGCGCTTTGTGATGTATGTTTCATAGCTCCTGGTGCTAATGCTGATAGGATTCAAGAACTTCATATTAAGATCATTCATACTCTGATCGAAGGTGTAGAGCGAGAGCTTTTCCCTGAAAATTATCTTCAATCGTGATTGATTTTGAATATCTGTTACGGCACAAGTCGGCAGATATACCTCAAAAATTTTTTAAACCAAAAGTGCTTGAGGCATTTTTATCTCAACATTTGGCAGAATGGCTAACTTTATTGAGAGAAAGAGGTGAGATTGATCGATGGGTTCATAACTCCCGTGAATGGGTCAAAATTTACGAAATTTTAGTTATTAACTATCCCCAAAAAGCACTTATATTTTTAAGTGTAGAACATGATTTTGAAAAGGGTTCCATAAGATTTCAAAAATTGCTGGCTCAACACTTAAGATCATTGAAGGATTCATTATCTGAAGTATTAATGGCTACAGATTGGATTAAAGAAAAAGTTGATTCAATAGTTGAACCTTCATTACTTTCCGAGATTGAACACTTGGTTAAGAATCGATTTTTTGAAATGTCATGGTCACAGGTAACGGCTTTATCTAAACTTGTACAGATTGACCAAATTGATAGTTGGTATTCTCTTCATCTCGAGTATCACAAGCAACATAATAAAAAAGTCTATTTGGATGATTTACTGTGGGAACTACCTAAAATCTATCTTACTGATCAAACAGAGTATGAGAATGAGTTAATCTTAAGATTCTTAGTTAATTATCATCAGTTTTTAAGAGGATGGAGTCGTCAGTACAATGCTTGGAAGCGCTATTATCCAAATCTGATCCATTTCTGGGAGCAAAAAATCTATGAATCGCGGAATAAAATAGCTTGGGATCTTCTTGTTAGCCCACCAGGACACAAGCATTTAAAGGTTTATTTGGATTCTCTCGCTTACATCGCAAAAGGTAGATTTATGAAAGAATTACTTTTTGCCTTGATACTGACGATTGGATTAACTTTGTGGCTTGATTCATCTAATATTATTCTATGGCTGGTGCTTTTCGTGATTTTCAATTGTCTGGAATGGGTATTCGCAAACTTCAAGCCAAATACTTTGTATTATTTGTATAAATTTAAAATTAGGCTTACCAAAGAGAATTATTCGCATGCGCCTTTACAGGCCGTTTGGATGATTTTAAATATTGATGAAATAGAACTTAGTGCATGGCAAAAATCTATCCTAACTTTAATGAGTCGAGATCCTTGGCAATTGTATCCTCCATTGCGTAAAGATTTTGCTTATTTAGGATAATAGTGATTTTTATTAGAAGCGTCTTCTGATTGAGCCTTTCGTGGTCTATAGCTTACAATTGGATTGTGACGAACGATAAATCTGCATTTACTTTTTTTTCAATGATTAAGAAGGGCAACCTGTTGCGCGCTGATAGGCCTTTAGAGCCTAATAGGCAACCTCCATTTGTCCCATGGGGTTCAAATTTAATTCCTCATTATTTGTCTACTTGCGGGGAGCCACAATCATCAAATCATGGTAATTTGGTACGCTCTCAGAATTTGTCAGCAGTCAATCAAACCCTCGAGCCGAATTCTAAACTCACGGAAGAAACTCCTAATTCAACTCCGGATGTGGCGCAAGAATTATCCGAAAGTTTGGTTCGAGACTCTACCGAAAATGAGCCTAGAAAGGTTATAGAAAATATAGACTCAGAGTTACTTTCAGAAGTTACTGATTTCAACAGTTGTTGGGTTCGTTGGAAAGGATTTATTAAAACTCTAAAGCGAAAAGTATCAGAAAACTCTAGTGGTAGCCAGGGAAAGCTAAGTACTTTTAAGGACAGTTTTTATTCGAAGGCATTATTGTATGCCTTAACAATGAATGAACAATCTCAGAGGGATATACGTCAACATGGTGCTGCAGCATTCAGTCAGTTTTTAAACCATAATAAAAGTCTTTTTGACGCATTTTCCAGTTCTAGTATGTTGGATAGAAAACAGGTATATCAATTTCTTCAAAATATACTGGTTTGCCTTTGCGTGTATGAAGTTTTAGAGGAGCACTCTAATGTACTAAAGTTAGAAGGCGCTTCGGCCGCGGGCTTGTGTCCAGATAAGAAAGAATTTATTTCAAAACATGTTAAGCAGAGTTGGAATGAGCTTTTTTTGGATGAAAATGAAGAGATTGCAGGTTTTGTTAATTTCTTAACTAAAGAAATACCTTCAGATTTGATTGAATCGGTGAAATATAATCGAGAACAATTATTAGTGAAATTTAATCTCAAATTACATTCTCGGGAGAATCGTTTTATTATCCAAGGATCTACTGATAGACTAGATGATCTCCAAGTTTCAAAATTAAATTAATAGCGGTATACCATGTTCAAAAATCCACATGAAGAACCAGTGCAGGTTGAGTCTGATTTAGCATTAGAGAAATATTTTGATCTTTCGGGCTTTCCGTTCCCTGAGTTGTTCAATGGCGTTGAACGATGTTTTGAAGTATTAGGTAGTCCATTGAAAAACTTTTGCCAGGGTTTTGAAGGGCATAGAATCGAGGGTGAAGTTATGGAGGGGGCCATTCTTCAAGGGGACGGTATATTTATAGCTAAAGGTGCAGTGGTTGAGCCAACGGCATATATTAAAGGTCCAGCTATCATAGGGGAAAATACGGAAGTTCGCCATGGGGCATATGTTCGAGGTAATGTTGTTACTGGATCTGATTGTGTTATCGGACACGCTACGGAAGTCAAAAATTCGATTTTCTTAAACGGTGCGAAAGCAGGACACTTTGCCTATGTTGGAGATTCAGTACTTGGTTCTATGGTTAATCTAGGTGCTGGAACGAAGTTAGCTAATCTTAAAATAGTGATGGGTGACGTTATATTACGTGTAGATGGTAATAAAATTCCCAGCGGTTATCGTAAATTGGGCGCTATCCTAGGCGATGGGTGTGAGTTAGGTTGTAACGCAGTGACTTCTCCGGGAACGATTTTAGCTCCAGGCAGTATGGTTTATCCTGCCGTAGGTATTCGTGGGGCACACACGCAAAAAAGAATTTTTCGAGAATCTAATATGCTTCGAAATACGGGAGAGCCAAGCTAGCCTGTTTCGCTAGACCACTGGGATGGGACTTCATAAATCTTGGTCTAAGTCAGGCTAGGCCATTGCCAAGAGTTATGATTCCGATTATCCTAACAAAAAGACAAAATTACGTTCTAATTTTGTTAGATCTCAATCAATTTTATTTTTTTTTATTTTTTTTTAATTTAGGGGTTGCCAATTTCCGAAGTTTCAGTAGAAATAGGGAGCCTTACCAGCATGAAATTAATAAAAAATCCCAGACAGATCTTGGAGGATCGACATGGCAGGTACGAAGACACAGCAAAAAAAAATGGAAGTGCCTTTTCTCAATCGGAATATAAAAATGGAGCAGCTGATGCAATCGCGCGGAACTTTAGATGTTTTAGACCTCGACTTTGACAAGCTTTTTGTTTCAGTAGAAGATTTTAAGGAGGCTGACATAGACGCACAAGGAAATCTTATTTTGGAACATTTTGTTAACGATCAACTGTTAGCTCGAGAAGGAATTCCACTAACATGTGACGATATGAGAAATATTTTCAATACAACTTTTATTGCAAGAAATCAGGAAAATTTGAAAGCCGGTTAATTAATTCATTGATTGAAAAATATTTCGCCGGTTCTATAGTTCTGGTATTTTAAGGCCCCTTTCTCGGGCCTTTTTTGTTTTTCATCACGAGTAGGAGTTGAATTATGGGCGTTGTAATAACCGGTATGGGTATGCAGACAGCCTTCGGAACAGAGACATCAGAAATATTTGATAGATTATGTTCGGGGGAAAATGCAGTCACTAAAATAGACGGGTTTGATTGCAGTGAATTGCCTGTGCAATTTGCTGGCGAAATTAAGGACTTCGATCCAATGCCAGTTATGCAGAATCCCAAAAAAGTTAGACAAACAGCTAGGTTTATTCAATATGGATATGTCGCTTGCCATAAAGCTCTAGAGCAAGCGGGCTTACTTAATTTCGATGGATCAAAAGACAGAGTAGGGATGCTTTTAGGCTCAGGTATGGGTGGGATCGATGTTTTTGAAGAAAACGTTATCAAGACTCAGAAGCGCGGTCCAAGAAGACAAAGCCCATTTTTTATTCCAATGACAATCACAAATATGTTACCGGGATTTCTGGCCATTGAATTTGGTTTTGAAGGACCAAATTATTCCATTTCTACAGCCTGTGCTACGGCAAATCATTGTTTGATTGAGGGTGCCCATATGATCGACCGAGGAGAGGCTGACATAATGATTGTGGGTGGCTCTGAATTTCCAATCAATATGTCCGGTATGGGAGGATTTTGTGCTTTAAAAGCTTTATCTACCAGGGAGGACTTCTACACTGCGTCACGTCCATGGGATGTAGATCGAGATGGGTTTGTCGTAGGAGAAGGAGCTGGGGTTTTAATTCTGGAGCGTGAAGCACATGCCCGAGCCCGAGGGGTAGAGATTTTAGCCCGATATATAAGTGGAACGATGGGATGTGATGCTCATCACATTACTGCACCTCATGAAGAGGGTAGAGGTGCTGCTAAAGCCATGGAAAGAGCCTTAACCAAATCAAAATTGCGTCCTACAGATATTGATTACATTAATGCTCATGGTACATCGACGCAACAAGGCGATGTAGCAGAGATTAAAGCGATACGAAAAGTATTTGGGTCTGCGGCTGATAACTTGGTTCTAAATTCTACAAAAAGTATGCTTGGACATGGACTTGGGGCTGCCGCTGCAATAGAAGCATGCGTTGTGATAGAGAGCCTAAGGCAGGGAAGAATTCATCCTACAATTAATATACAAAATCAAGATCCACTTTGTGATTTGAATGTAAATCCAGGTACAGAATTAAAAAAGCCCATTCAATTGGCGATGTCAAATTCATTTGGTTTCGGTGGGCATAATAGTACTGTTATACTCGGGCGTTACTGAGTTTCGACAAAGCGTGAATAAGGGTGGAGTTCAATTAATTTGCTGAAGTTATTTGGTACTTTTTGATTTTTTCAGGCAAAGCTTTTGTTATTAGGCTATAATGTCGCGGCTTTTTTAGGTAATTTATAACCTTTGTTTTATCGTGGAGAGTAATTATGGCAGTTAAAGTTGCAATCAATGGATTTGGTAGAATCGGACGTTGTTTTTTGCGTCAGGCTATTTGTCGTGACGATATTGAAATAGTTGCCATCAATGATCTAACAGACAACGCTATGTTAGCTCATTTATTGAAATATGATAGTGTTCATGGAACTTTTGCAGGTGATGTAAACTTAGTGGACACAGGTCTTCAGGTTAATGGTAAAACAATTTCTGTAACTTCTGAAAGAGACCCAGAAGCTTTACCATGGGGCGATCATAATATTGATGTAGTTGTTGAATGTACTGGTATATTCCGTACCCATGAAAAAGCGAGTAAGCATCTTAAAGCTGGTGCTAAGAAGGTTGTAATTTCTGCTCCAAGTTCAGACCCCGATTTAACGGTTGTGATGGGTGTAAATGAGTCAAAATATGATGCTGAAAATCATCACATTATTTCTAATGCAAGCTGTACGACTAACTGTTTAGCACCCGTTGCTAAAGTCATTAATAATGCACTGGGGATAGAGTCAGGATTGATGACGACTATTCATGCTTACACAAATGATCAGCGGATATTGGATTTACCGCACAGTGATTATCGGAGGGCCAGAGCAGCTGCTGTAAATATGATCCCGACTTCTACAGGTGCAGCAAAAGCAGTGGCTGAAGTGTTACCCGAGTTGAAGGGTAAACTGACTGGTATGGCGATAAGAGTTCCAACTCCTAATGTTTCTGTGGTTGACGTTAGTTTTGTAACTACGAAGAGTACATCAGCTGAAGAGGTTAATAAACTTTTAAAAGATGCTGCGCAAGGCGAGTTAAAGGGAATCATGGACTACTGTTCCATTGAGTTAGTTTCAGGTGATTTCAACGGTTGCTCTGCCTCTTCAACAATCGATGCCGCATCAACCCTTGTTCAAGGGGGTAATCATGTTAAGGTTTTAACCTGGTATGATAATGAAATCGGTTATTCTACTCGTCTCGCAGATTTAGTGAATTACATGTTCAAAGGCTAGGAGTGACTATGGGAGTAGAAACAGGAATATTCTTCAAGCTTGGGATGGCTGTAGGAGCCTTCTTAATGCTTGTGTTTATGATTTTTGTTTTCGGTATACTTGATATTAATCGAGAATTTGGTGACGTAGAATAAGCCAATTGAACTGCGAGATCACCAAGATGATAGTTTCACAAACCTCTGTTGTGAATAAAACTTGAACCTTGTCCCTTGTGGGTTTTTAAATACAGTTCGAACTCTGGCATGAGAACTTCATTGTGAACTTTGAACCATTGGTATTTTAGTCGATTTTGGGCCCTAACACTAAGCCCATTCCAAAATTTTCCAGGATATTTCTGATTTTCTGAATGGTTTGCAGCATAGATTGATTCCAGATCAGAAGAGACAAGTAAATACTTTTGCTCCCACCAGCCAAGAAAGTGAACTATTTCACTTGATTTCATTCTTCCTATTACACGAAACTTGCTCTCTTCGCGACTCACTAAGTGATTTTTAACTTGTAAAAAACTATACGCAAAAGGATCAAATGGTTTTTTATAGATTTTTTCAGATTCAAGTAAATGTTTTTGTGAGGGGTAAGATTGACGACTTTTGTAAAAGGGTTTAAGAAAAAGTGGCATTTCCTCTGAGGCATAAGGCAGTGTTAGCATTGAGCAACCTATCAGGGTAAAAATCCAATATCTCATAGGAAGTGTATCGAGTGAGTTCTTCAAAGCCATTAGAGAGCTGGTTGGTTTTTTTTAATCCAGCTCAGTTAGATTCAACAATACGCTTTGATTTGACTCACCATATATCGACCTTAGATGATTGTTATGGACTTGCTTTAGATGGAGGTTTACGCCGCGCTGAGCAGTTGAATTTATCTGTACATTGGCATGTTGGAGATTTTGATTCAATTTCCACTAATGCTGATTCTTCTAAAGATACTCTAGGTTGGGAGGAATTGGCTCACCTTGGAAAAACTGACCCAGATTTAAAAGTTTGTCAAAAATATGCTTTGAAAAAAACTAAAGATTTTATCGATGGAGAATCTGTACAGCAGCTTTTAAAAGCACGCAATTTGCGTGAGGTTGTTTTTTTTGATTTTTGGCAGGGGCGTTGGGATTTTAGCTTACTCCATTTTATGTGGTTACTTCAGAATAATTGGTTGATAAATAAGCTCACGATAATATTACCTGAGGGTTATTGTAAGTTCGCTAGTGGTTCTAGTTCTTTTAAGGCCCCAACCGGAAGTTCTTTTTCTATATTTCCAATCGATATTATGGAGAAAGTTAATATATCAGGCAGTATATTTGATGGTGAATCGTTTACATTTAAGCCCGGTACGGGACATTCATTCAGTAATAAATTTAATTGTAATCAGGTAGATGTAGATATACAGCATGATTCCCGCTACCTATTTTTCGTATTCAACGAGGGAGAATTACGATGAAAATAAACAGATTAGCAAAGCGTGAAATTATTCTATTTACTATTTTCACGTTATTTCTATTGCATGTTTATGTGGCTCAAGGTAATTCACGCTTGAGTGATATCTTTCCTGATACTCTTGTCCGACTATTCACTCAAATTGAGTCAAGATTTTATGACCATCGAATTCGTAGTCTTGGAGAAGTTGAGCTTAGTAAGAAGAAATTAATGCTTAATAAATCGTTAGCTTCTGAAAAGTATGAGATTGGTTCTAAAGAATTTGCTCGCCACTTCGATGCCATGCTTGTGGATAGCGCCAATAGTAAAGATGTTGCAATTTTAGCTATTGATGAGAAAACAATGGATGAGGTGGGTCAATGGCCTATCCGCCGTGATACCTATGCAAAACTTATGGATCGTCTATTTGAAGATGGCGAAGCTCGTGCTCTGGCATATGATATTGTTTTCAAAGAAAAAGGTGATACTGAACCAATTGAGAGGATGGAGCTTCTAAGGCCCTTAATTCCCTCAGAAAAACAAACTCAAATTGATAAGCATATAGATTTTCTAAATTATGATCGCAAGATGGAAAAGTCTTTTCGTAAGCATTCTGATCAAATAGTTGGTGGTTACAGTACATTGCAGGACTATGAATTATCTGATAAAGATTTTTCAAAAAACTATTTCCCGAAAAGTGCGGTTAAGTATGGTATGGATTGGAATAACGCAAGCAGCAAAGCTTTGCAGAGTAGAATCTCAAGCCGACCAGGAGGCATTTTTAATTACGAAGAACTGAGAATGATTATGCGTAACCGAGGTTTCTTTAATATTCCTACGGATGCAACTGACGGTGTTGTTCGTAAGGCGCCATTATTGCAGATTTATCCAGTTAGATTAATAAATAAAAATGGTGAGATAGGACCAGCTAATGGTGAGATTTTTGGCTCACTCGGCTTACAAACTTTTTTACTTACCGAAGGTAGTGTGAGTCCACCTGAACTTGAGGGTTTTGAATCTCTTACTATGCCTAGTTCTACCTATTATGTGTTTTCAGAGCTTGTGTATTCAGAGTTACTCAATGAGATTAGAACTCTAATGTTGAAACCCAAGTGGTTAAGTAATAGTCAGCGTAGTTTACTCGAAACAATATCTGGCAAACTTTCATTACGTAAGGGACGTTTTCCCGAATTTAATATATTACTTATTCGATATGCTTCTGGTTTTTTTGATAAGGATAAAAAACCCAGCGGCTTTTATGAGAACTTAGCTAATGAGTCCATCTACGGCTTAAAACGTTTTAATAATTACCTTCTCAGGAATCTATCTCCAGAGACAATTGAAAAATTAAGCAAAGCTGACAATCCCGTAAGGATTGCTAATGAGTTAGAGCCTGCTTTTATCAATTTTGAGCAGAATATGAGTGCATTGATCTCAGAGATATTTTTCGAACCAATTCGATGGCATCTAGATAGCATGTATTCGTTTAATGAGACGGAACGTAACGATTATTACGATTACCTTAACAGCATAGTATTCCACAGAAAGTTTGTTGAGCGTTTTTACAAACAAGAAAACTTTAGCCAAAAAACAGAAGAAGTTTCAATGGATTCTGGGGCGACATCTTATATTTCATATAATGGTGCCAAAAATACATATTTATTCTTAAGTTTGGCAGATGTACTAAATCGCGACAAATTTAGAGGCACTTTGCATGGATTTCCGACACCTGAAATGACAATTAAGGAGGCGCTTAAGAACAAAATATTATTTCTGGGTCCGACTGCGCTAGGCATTAATGATTGGCGAGTAACACCTGTAGATAAACAGTTGGACGGAGTAGAAATTCATACAAGCATATTTGATATGCTACGGCAGGGAAAATCAATTGTACGAAATAATGCATCAAATTATGAATTCTTTCTAATTATACTGGCAGCAATATTGATTCCATTATTGCTGAATCGATTAGGTGCTAAATGGGGCGCGTTATTAATTTTGGGTATATTAGGCGGATATTATAGTTTTTGTGATCTAATGTTTTTTGAGCATGGCACCTACTATCAATTTACGCCCTTGGCTATTGAGCTAATCATTTTTTACCTTTACTTAAATACTCGTAATTACATCATCGAGGAGAGAGAGCGGAAGAAAACTAAAGCGGCTTTTTCAAATTATGTAAATGCCAGTGTGGTAGATGAGGTTTTGAAAGACCCAGACATGTTGAAGCTTGGTGGGACAAGAAAAGAGGTGTCAGTACTGTTTTCTGATGTACGTTCATTTACTACTATATCTGAGGGTTTGCCTCCTGAAGAACTAGTTTCTTTGATGAATGAGTATTTAACCGAAATGACCGATTTAGTACTCGAATATGATGGAACCTTAGATAAGTTTATTGGAGATGCAGTTATGGCCTTCTGGGGCGCTCCAATAAATCAGAAAAATCATTATGAGTTAGCGACTTTAACAGCAATTGATATGAATCTTAAAATCAATGAGATGCGCCCATATTTTTTAGAAAAATACAATGTGCCTATATACGTTGGCATTGGAATAAGTACTGGTTCGGCTGTTGTAGGTAATATGGGTTCGATTAGTCGATTTGATTACACAATGTTGGGAGATACTGTTAATTTGGGCGCTCGTTTAGAGGGTCAAACCAAAAACTATGGCGCTGAGTTAATTATTTCTCAAACAACCTATGATTACGTAAATAA
>CAZYUV010000074.1:0-13182 GCA_964650625.1 uncultured bacterium | reverse complement strand
TGGGTTGTAGTAACGAATTGAAATTGTATTTTTATCGGGACAGTAAGGTAGTAACCACTGGATAGGTTTCTTAAAATTAAATGCAATCAGACGCTGAAGATCGAGCTCACTTTCTATTGAGTGATAAACGAGAATTTTCAGAGTCCGATCTTGCTCGCCAAATTGTTGAATGTATTCAGCTAAACGCAAGCATACCCGTCTAGAGAGATTGATTCTTGTTCGCCTGGGTAGACGATCGCGAATACTTTTGAATCGATTGCGTAAAAACTTTTTTTGAGCCTTTAGAGAACCGTGCCCACCAAACAGATATGCCATCGTCTTACTCCCTACAAGCCGAATTGCTCATCGATCAAGAAATTACCATAAGTTGATAGCTCATCCAATTCCTCTTCAATTCGCAGAAGTTGATTGTATTTACAGATACGATCGGTTCGACATAAAGAACCGGTTTTAATCTGCCCCGCGTTAATAGCGACCGCTAAGTCTGCTATAAAAGTATCTTCGGTTTCTCCGCTACGGTGCGAAATGACACAGTTATAATTCATCTTTTTTGCGAGCTCTATTGTCTGCAAAGTTTCAGTGATGGTTCCAATTTGATTTACCTTAATTAGGATAGAGTTAGCAATTCCACCTTGAATCCCACGAGCTAACCTGCGAGGGTTAGTTACAAATAAATCATCACCAACTAGTTGCACCTTGTCACCTATCTTATCGGTTAACAATTTCCATCCATCCCAGTCGTTTTCATCGAGACCATCTTCGATTGAAAAGATCGGATAATCTTTGCACCAATCTGCATAAAACTCTACAAGTTCACTGGAACTTAGAATTTGATCTTCACCTTTGAGTTCATACTTTCCTGTGTCTTTATTGTAGAACTCCGAACTGGCTGAATCGAGTGCTATTTTAATCTCTTCTCCAGGTTTATATCCGGCTTTTTCTACGGCTTCCAGAATAACGTCAAGTGCTTCACGGTTAGAGCGTAGATTAGGGGCAAATCCACCTTCATCGCCCACAGCAGTATTAAGCCCTTTAGACTTCAATACACTTTTCAGGTTGTGAAAAATTTCGACTCCCATTCTAAGGCCTTCTCTAAAACTAAGGGAGTAGGCTGAGTTTTCTACTTTTCCGAAAGGTACAATCATAAACTCTTGTAAGTCTACGTTATTGTCCGCATGAGCCCCGCCATTGATTATATTCATCATAGGAATTGGCATGTGACAGCTATAAGTTCCTCCCAGATAGCGATATAAGGGCAGTCCACTAGTGTCAGCTGCAGCTTTCGCTACTGCCATACTAACAGCTAGCATGGCATTGGCACCCAATCGAGTTTTATTTTCTGTGCCATCAAGTCCAATCATCAAATGATCGATAGCCATTTGGTCACGACAATCGAAGCCGATCAATTCTTCTGCAATTTCTGTGTTGATATTTTCTACAGCCTGCAATACACCCTTTCCAAGATATCGACTTTTGTCTCCGTCTCTTAGTTCGCAAGCTTCGTACTCACCTGTGCTAGCTCCCGAGGGAACTGCCGCTCGACCAACTATATCATTATCCAGAACAACATCTACTTCAACAGTTGGATTTCCTCTAGAGTCCAGAATTTCGCGTCCAACAATTTCAACGATTACACTCATGATTCGCCTACTTTCTTTCTTTTGTAAAATTTCACTTGGTTACGACCATCATTTTTTGCCTCATACAGAGCTTGATCAGCTTGTTTAAGGAATTCTTTAACATCCACCGGTTGATTTTCGGGAATCGAGCTGACTCCAATCGAACACGTGATTGTTATACTTTCTCCCTCGTAGGGAATTCGTAAATTTTCAATATTTTTACGGATTCGTTCGGCAATATTCATCGAACCTTCACGGTCGGTGTTGGGTAGTATCACGCAAAGTTCCTCACCACCATAGCGAGCAGCAATGTCAGAATTTCGGATACTTTTTTTAATTTCATCAGAAACTAGCCTTAAAACCTTATCTCCCATGTCATGCCCGTAGGTATCATTAAAACTTTTAAAGTGATCTATGTCTGACATTAGGTATCCAATTTTTTCACCATAGCGAGTAGCCCTCATGAATTCTTTGTTAATTTGTACATCGAAAAACTGGCGTACAAAAAGTCCTGTAAGTCCATCGATGGTTGCCAGTCTGTAAAGTCTGGCATTTTCTAATGCGGCGACTATTATCTGGCAAAGGGTGGTGAAAAAAGATGGTTCTAGTTGTTTCAATTCATTCACAAAGGAATCTTTTCTAAGAATTAATAAACCATAGAGTTTTTGTTTGAGTTCAAGAGGTAGAATGAGTGCGTCTATTTCGCTTGGTGGAAGGTCCTCACCTAATACTGGTTCTGCATCATAAAGCCTAATTAGTTGTCCTTTTTGATTGAACATATTATAGATTTTATGGCGGAAATCTTGTCTTGAAATACCGACCATAAATTCATCAGGGAGGCGCCCAAAATTTGTATATTCAATTTGCTCACTCACCTGATCGATAGTAACGAGTACGCCATCCTCACAGTTCGTATAGCGTCGCATTATCTCAAAGATAGATTGTGCTAGTCGATCAGGCTCTAAGATAGTAAATAACTCGCGGGAATGGAGATTGAGTTGTCGGAGATGAAACATCCTTAACTGTAAGTTTCTACTGAGTAAAGCTAACTTGACTAATACCAGTAGGCCCCATTGTTGCACGATTATTGGTATGGTATCCAAGATAAACCAGTAACGCGTAAATGACCATAAAGAGAGCAATATAATCAATAGAGTCAGTGCAATATTGAACATTACTGCAATTCGTAATTCTAGGCGCAGGTTAACAACCAAAAGCAATACAGAGCTAAGCAGAAGCAAGACGAATAGAAAACCATTAGAGTTGCGACTTAGGAAACTCTTATTTATCAAATTCTGAATTGCGGTCGCTTGAACTTCTAAGCCAGGCATTACACCGTATGGTGTTAATTTTTTATCCAAACTACGGGCGTTGAATCCGACAATCACTACTTGGTCCTTAAATACCCTCGAGTCGAACTCTTTTTTACCAATAATGTCGGAAATTTTAACAGAGCGATGATAGCGAGAGTAGGTTGGCCCCAAGTAGTTAAGATATACGGATTGGTCAAACATGTTGTTATCGAACTGATGGCCTCTGGTCAGTAGTCGGTCAGCAAGTCCAATGCGGCTGTGGCTATCCCATAGGGGAACTTTGTAATCAGCAAGAAAAAGACTTTCAAATGGTCCGAGTTTGAAAACGTCTTCTCCCAAATGACTTTTAAGACTTCGAGCTGCAAGAGATAGGTGAAGAGTGGACCCAATGCGTTTAAATAATGGAACCTTTCTTACAACTCCGTCCACTAGGTGAATATTCACAAAGCCTCTGCCCTGAGCTGGTTCTGCAAACTTTGAGTGTGGCAAAATTTCTGACAGAACGATTTCACCAGTTTGACTCGAATTCACCCCAGGTAGTTCAATGACATTGTTCTTAGCCTTGAAAACCATTTTTTTATTTAGCTCGCTGGCAAGTACCACGCGTCCATGATCTTTTATGGCCATTGCGAAAGAATCATCATGTTCCTTTGCATTATTATCTAAATCGAAAAAACTTATATCGAAAGCGATTACTCTAGCTTCTGATCTCTTCAGTATTCTCACGAGTTGCGCAAAATGTTCACGCGTCCATGGCCATTTACCATAGGTGGCTAAACATTCATCGGTGATTTCCACCATAACCACTTTATTTTGATTAAGCTCCTGACTTGGATGTTTGAAAATACTTGGTAATCGATTATTGAGGATTGGTCTTGTCTGAAATCTTAGATCAATGAAGCGATCTTCCATTGATTCGAAAAAACCTAAGTAGGTCAATAGGAGAGTCAATCCCAAAAGCCCTGTGAATAATATTGTCAAAAGCTTGGAAAAGGAATGAATTAGAAGATGTTCCAATATCCTGTTCATAGGTGTTCAAATTTCTTATTGATCATTAGACAGGAAAACATCTTAGTTGACCAAATCCGAAAGTGAAAGCGATTTTTTTGATAAATTTTCAGTGGATTCGAACCATTAGTCGGCAGATTGACTAGTCAGGGTGGTATCTTGCACTTTGAGTGGTAAACTATGTCACTCATCGAGGTTGTGAATTGAGTGATAGAACGACAAAATTAATAGGAGTCTTGGGCTCAACGCTCTTTCTGAGTTTCAGCATTCTCTTTCTAATGTTTGGGCACGAACATTGGCATATTCTTGTTTTGGCTGTGACCTGTATGATTATTTCTTGGCGATTTTCTGAGAAAAGCGGTAGCAAAATTTATTATCTAATGGATAGTGGCATTAATCTTAAGTTGCCACAAAGTAGTATTTGTTTACCTGCTCGTCGGGGCAATTGTCTGGTTTTTTTGCTTAAGGATGGGGTCTTTTTTTTGTGGAAAGATGGTCAAGAATTGGAAGGCAGAAGTCCATATCCCTTTGAACCTTTATCCCCCATACTCTTGAGCGCTGGGTTCGCGTGTTGGGCTAAAGGCCGAATTGTATGGTTTAATTACGATGGCGAATTAGTCGGTAATTTTCCTATTCGAGGCCAAGGGGTGAGCCTAATGGCAGCTGTTGGAGAGTCTCTGGTATTTGGTACAACTCTTAACAGTCTATATTACTGGAAAAATCCTACTTCAGAGCCTGTTTCCTTAGAGCTGCTTGGAATTCCTTTATCGCTAGATAAGGTAAATCAGTGCCTTTTTACTTCAAGCGCAGCTTTCTATGACCTTAGTGAGCCTAAGCGACCAATATTGATAGAGAAAATTAAGCGTGAAGTTCTCGGTGGATATAGAGTACAAGATCATATTATATACTTCGATGATCGCGGTCATATATTTGCAAAAGACGTTACAGGGGCCGAGAAGTTTATAGACTACTACAATCGAGATTTCTTCTATCCCCAAAGAGTTTCACAAAAAGTGGTATACACAAATCGTGAGCGTCAGTGTTCAGCTCTAGAAATTATAGATTCTGAGGTTCAAATTACACCGCTAATCAATTTGAGTTCGACTCCAGCATGGTTACGGTGGTTCGGCCCTTACTTGATGGTTAACGAAGAAACCAAGTCTGGTCAAAGCTTGATTAAGATCGATTGTGATGGTGATGTATCAAATGTTTCTATCGAGGGTTTATTCGTGCCATTGGGTATTGACGAGACCAAGGGGATATTTCATTATCGTGTGAATGACACTTGGTATGAATGGGATTTTTCAGAGCAAACTCCTCGAGAATTAAAAATGGATTGCCCAGAGCAAATTCTCTTTTACGAGGGTAACGGCTACAAGAAAGTGGGCGATTCCTGGTTTGGTATTGAGGGTCAGTTGGTGAGTCAATTGACGGCTAGCTGTCATGATGGTAATTATGCTCACCAAGTTCTTGGTTTAATCCCCTATGATGCTTCCTGAGGGCTGTCCTCAATCCGCAGCTCCGGAATAAAACTTCACAAGTAGTTCTGTCTTTTCTAAGGGAGTAAGCAAATCTTGCATCTCTCTAAGGCTTAGTGGACTTACAAAATCTTGTGCAGGCTTTCGAGCGATGGTATAGATTTGGACTTCTGCAATTTGGTGTTTCTGGTGGATAGATTTCAGTCGCGAAATGTAAGAGTCGATTTCATTCATTGAGGGGGGACTTCCCTCTACTTTCATGAAGCAAGTCTGAATTTTAAGTTTTACTCCGGCAGGCAATTGCTCAATCATTGATTGAATTCTGTCAATATTATAATTCGAAGCGGATATAAGTTTAAAATATTCCTGAGTTCCAGCATCTAATTTGGCCCATATAGTCCCTTTCAATTGCTCTAATATGCTTAGCGCTTGTTTTGTTTTTCGCTTATTGAGACCGGTTGCATTCGAAATCCAAACTACTTCTGGTAAAGGATAGTTTTTAGCAATCTTTTGCAAATAACTCATGGTTTCAAGCAAATGTGGGGAAGTTGAAGGTTCACCATCGCCAGCTATTGCGACATCTTTGAATATTTTTTTGTCATGCTCAACATTTTGGAATCGGGAGAGTGTCCAAACACTTCCGTTGCGTATGTCCTCTATTATTTTAATGAGCTCTTGTTTCATTTCCTCATGATTAAACCGAATCTTACTAGATTCGGTGCGGTCAACCTGACAATATGGACAATCAAAATTACAGAGTTTGTCCACATTTAAGTTGATACCAAGCGATAGCCCTGCGGAGCGCCTAGATATAACTGGGTAGACATACTTGAGGTCGCCGTAATCTCGATTATGATTAACATACTGTTTATGCATTCTTTAATTGTACACCGTAAACCAAAATATGATGCATACAGTTTATCTTGTTCTACTTATGTTCCATAGCTTGACAAGGCGGCCCAGAGAGCGTCTTATGATGACATGAATCAAGAAGATCCTAAATTTCGCTCTACTTCTAGTGCTCAACTTACAAGTGATGGCTGGTCGTTGGCGTTTCAAACCCTTATTTTTAAGAAGCATTTGAACTATGCGGATACCCTCTTTGGCGGTCAGTTATTAAGTTGGATCGATGAAGCCTCTGCAATGTATGCAATGGAGCATATGCAGACTCGGCGAATTTTAACAAAAAAAATCTCTGAGGTGGTGTTCATTAATCCAGCGTTGCAGGGTGACTTTATTCAGTTTTGGTGCAGACCGACTCGAGATGGAAATACTTCAATGACTATGGAGTTGCTAGTTCAAACTCGCAACGTGGACAATCATAGGCAGAGGGAAATATGCCGTTGCGAGATTGTCTATGTAGCAGTGGACGAATTAGGGCGCCCGACAGTCTGGAGTGATTCAACTGATTAGTAATTACGATTTCTGTAATTAGATTCTAGAAAAGTCTTCACTCTCGCTTCGGTGTCATGAATGTGTATTTTACTCATACTGTCCACCAAGTTCATATTTGTGCGACGCTCAAATTCATTAATATCATCAGCCAATTTATCCAAAGTATGCCTTGCCAGAGTCTTTGCATCATAAGGTATCTCATAACCCGACTTCTTAGTCTTATTTGTGAGGTTCATAAGTTGGTCTATATAATATCTTTGAAGATTCCGTCGATTGGTGCCTATAAAGGGACTACTATCGCTAATATTTTTGGGTAAATTCTCACTGAATTCTTTGAAGATTGAAGAGTACAGTATATCCATGGTATCTGCTAATCCAAGGACTTCCTCAGCATCTGGATAAAGAAGTTTCTGATCGATCAATCTTGCCATGACGCGAGGATAGAGAAGTCGGCGAATAGGTTGTCTTTGGACGTAAGCGATTACTTTAAAAATATTTTTGTCGACGGGTTTATTGTAGATATTACTGCCCCAGTGCCACCAGCGTGAGGAGGGCATTGATTCTGCTAATTCAGCAGGGATTTGAAGAAATTTATCGTCAAAGGCATATTTGGACAGAAGTGTTAACGCTTTTCTTTGTCTCTTAAAACTCACCGGGATGATAGGACGTTGGTCGGTATCTCCTTTATGGATTCTTAAAAACTGTTTGCCGGCAACAAATTTTGAAATCATTTTAAGACTCCGTACGTAAGTATTGATCATTCCAAAGTATGCATTTTCCACATCAATATAGTTTTGACCTTCGTCAATCATCCGATCAACTATCTTAGTCCATGATGCCGAAACCATTTCGATAGTATCCTCTGCGAATGCCATCGGATCTTCTCCTAAATCATATACGTTAGCGTAAGGGTCCATTTCAGTGCCACCGATGCCACGAGTATCTTCATCTGTGGCGTACGCAAGTTCTCTCAAGTGGGACCTTTTAGCAATCTTGGCTAAAGTGGCTTTTTCCTTTACTGGAGCAATCTGCTTGTAACCGTATTCAATTGCCCAATAATCATAAGGACCCAGCGTGGGGGTATAGTAGTAGCCTTGCTTACTAAAATCCTTATTGATATTTATACCTGGATATTCCATCACTGAGCCGTACAAACCTTTTTTAGCAACTAGTTCTTTGTCATGAAGTTTTTCATTGGGTATTACCGTAGAAGCTTTGAAATTATGCCTGAGGCCTAATGTGTGACCGACTTCATGCATTATGATCCATTTGATTAGTTGACCGATGTACTCGTCACGAACTTGGTGAAAAATTTTCATTCGTTTTTTACGGGCTACAGCCAGTGCTTTCGCTCCAGCTTTTGGATCAGCCTTCACAGTGGTTGAGGAGGTCTTGTTTTCGGATTCAACTGATTTGATGGCAATTTTAGGGTCAGTGACCTGATCTAGAGCTTCTTTTTGCTCAGTATTGTCGGTTTTGGCAACTGAAGTTGTTGAGTCCGTTTGTTGAGATTTCTTAGTTTTTTCAGTATCCAGAGCGGCCTGTAGTTGCGCTAAAAAGGCCATTCCAAAATGCTCACCAGCTACATCATAAACACTACAAGGGCTCCCGTCTGCATGAGAGTGAGGCAGTATGTCTGCAAAAGATTCACGGAGATCTTTTGGTGAAGGTTCAGGATTTTCAAACATGCTCTTCAGGCGCATTATGGCGCCTCGAACACGACTTTCATCGAAAAGAATATCAGCGTCTAAAATTTGTCCCGTCAATGGATTCACTCGAGAAGGCCCAATAGCACCGAACTGTGCTCTCTCACTGGTGATCCATGAAACAACATGGTAGCGATTATCCTCAGGGTCCCAATCATCTTGTCTAGTCTGAACTCGGGCTTCCAATGCACCTAAAATTCCTATCTTTTCAAAGGCTTTATTCCACTCTAAAATAGCTTCTCTTACATGTTTTCTATACTTGTGAGGAATAGTTTTAGCTAGATAAAAAACGATTGGTTCTCTAGGTAGAGACATCGATGCTTTAGGGTCTGCTTTGCGTAAATCCCATCGATTAATATAGCGTACAAAATTATCGCTATGATTCTGAATACTGAAGTCTTTTAAGACGGTTAAAAAGTATCCCACTCGTTGATCTGCCTTACGAGGCCTGTACTTAGTTTTAGGGAATGGAAAAAATGAAAAATGTACCAAGATTTCAAAATGACTAGTGAGGCCCGATGCATCTCTCTGGGTATAGGCTAGATTGGATCTGATTTCTATATTTTTTGGGAAATTTTTAACTTCCTTTACATGAGATATTTTAGGATTGTATGAAAGTCGCTTCTTTTTTATACGCGCCAGCCAGCCCGCTAAATAAAATAAATCTGACTTCATAAGGGTTGTAGCATCAAAAAGGACTTTACCGCCTTTACGGGCCTTTATCGGATAATTTCCGATAATGGTATCTCTGAAAGCGTACTTAACGGCGTGTTTTAATGCTTTATCTTTACTTGAAATATTATTAATGTTTCGGTAAATGAGTTGAACATAATCTTCCACTACTCTAAAAGACATTACTCTAGTTTTCAGTAATGTACCTGCAAACATGCCACCCTCTCCAACTCCTTGCGCCACTGATGCAGTCATAAGAAAGTCCTTGTTGAGGTCACTTTTGTGAAGTGTCATGAGATATTTACCCTCTTTTTCATTGAGTTTCCAATATCCTCTGATTGGCTTTGAGTTTTTCAACAATGGGGCAATTTTCGAAGCAGGTTTAGCTATGCTATTTGTAGTATTAAATACACAGGCACAGTACAAAATAAGGAAGTATCGTACAAACATTGTTCCTCCAAGCAATGAATCCCATGGAGTATAGCATTTGAAATGCCCTCCTGCTATGCTTCGATTACTTGTAACATTATCCCAAACATATGGGAGGTATTCATGTCGGAAGAACAAGCACATTATGAGTTAGGTTTTGGGTCGCGAGTTAAGGTCTGGGTTTACTGTCCTCGAGATGCCGTCATTGATCTCAGACGGGCTATTGGCAACGCTGGTGGGGGGCAGATTGGTAACTATACTCATTGCTGTTTTGTCACTGAAGGTACGGGTTATTTTTTACCTCAAGAGGGCTCCAGCCCAGCGATTGGAAGTGTTGGGCAGCCGGAGTCAGTTTTAGAGAGTCGGATTGAATTTGAATGTCATGCTGATTTGGTGGTTGATGTTATTGATGCAATCAAGCAAGTTCATCCGTATGAAGAGGTTCCCATTGATATTCTTCCAATGTTGGAAGTGTTGCCTGCAAAACCTGAATGAAGCTTTTTAAGTAGAACGGCATTAAAGTGGTCGAGTCAAATTCCGATTGAGTGGTATAAGATACCTTCGATAGTGGAGATGACATGAGATTTATAACGATGGGCTTAATATTAGGAATCATTACAGGGTTTCAATTTGTTGAGTCCAGTCGCACTGGATGGCAGTATTCGAGTAGTAAATCAGCTAAATTGTGGCGAGGTTTTTCTCTATCTAGTGAGGCAATCCAAAAAAAGTCTATTCAACTGAAAGTGGTAAATTTGCAGTCAGATGGACAAGATTCCTATACGTTCCATTTTCCTTCGGTACATCCTTTTTTGACTGTAGCAGCGAGCATTTCAACGAATTTCTACACGGAGAGTTTAGAGTATTCACAAACTGTTAATGAATTAATGATAGTGAAAGCCAATCTCTCTAGTATATTTAGGCCAAATCTTCGCAAGGTTCCATTGTCGATTCCAAAGAAATATACGCCCTAAGTGATGGACTCAAAAAAATATTCCCCAAACATTATTGAGGGCGAATCCATTGGAGTGGAATTGCATCTCTGTTTACTGGGTACACGAGGTGATATCAATCTCGGAGCGATCGCTCGTCTTGCCAGGAATTTCCAAGTGAGCGCACTTTATTTGGTTGCTCCGGAAGCACCTCGAGACGGAACAGAGTACGAGTTTGCATGTAAAGGAAAAGAATTACTCCAAGAAGCTAAAGTTTACGACAAATTGTCGGATGTGGTGGCATTGGAATTTGATTGGGTAATCGGAACTACGGGCAAGACCGGAAAAGAACGTCGCGTAGATTCGTTAAAAGATATTGTCTCAGAGACTAGTATCAACGTTTCAGGAAAAAAAGTTTTACTAGTATTTGGTCGTGAGTCTCGGGGTATCTATCAGGAAGAAGTTGTTCATTGCGATCGCTTGATAAGTATACCTATACCAGGCGATTATCCGGTTTTGAACTTGTCGCATGCTGTTGCTGTGGTTCTTTACGAATTTAGATCTTCAATATCGCATAATTTGCGTCATCCAAGAGAAGAGTTAATGCCTGCCAAGGGGCAAGATGTAATGAGTTTTTTGGATAAGCTTGAGATTTTTTTGAAAAGCTTCGGTTACTTCGAAAAGAAAGAACGTCAATCTCACTCTTTTGTAATGGAGCGTATACTTAGGAGACTCAAGCCAAGTAAGGAGGAGCTCAGGTTCTTAATGGGTATTTTCCGAGCCCACGGGCAATTCATGAATGGTTATACATCAATTGATCCTCCCAGAAAAAATATTCCTGATGAAAAATAATCTTGAGTTTTAAGTATTCTAGAGTTGAAAATTTAAGTCATGGGTAGAAGGACGTGGACATTAATTTTGCTGATAGTATTTTTTCTGGGGGCCGGTTTCATTGGCTCGCAAATTTATGTTTATCGTAAATGTGTCAAGGCTTTGCAGAACATAACTGTGTCTAATACTCAGATTATTATTAAAAAATTTAATTTCCAAATTCATAGGTCACGGTTAAATCTCTCCAATATTTCGATTATAAATAAATCGGAGGTCTTAAACATCGGGGAATTGGAAATTCAGATGCACCCATATGGTTTCTCTAAAGAGAAAATTATAATAACTAAGGCTAGAATTAGAGGTTTGTTACTTCCGGTAGGAAGCCATTCGGGTAATGTCTTTTCAAAATTCTTCAAATCGAATCTTGAGTTTTCAAAAACAGCGGTACCCTTAGTTGTTAATGAGTTACTGATTTCAGATGTCAGGGCTCGAACTGAAAGATCGAGTACCAAAAATTACCAAAAAATACCGAGTATTAAGCGATACAAATTAAAAAGTCGAGCCGCTAAATTGAACGGTTCCATGGACTTTTTGGTGCATGTGATTTACTTTATTCTCCAAAGCAGCTTATCGGAGTCGGAATCTGCCGCTGGTTTTAATGGAGACAGTAGAATGTCTTCAAATCAAGCGAAAAGAGGAAATTCAAATGAAGAATCGTTTAGAGATAATATTGTTGGTAAAATGAAGGGTTTCGTGAAGTCTGTTTTGGGAAGTAATTGAAAGTGTTCCTAAGAAAAGAAATTGCTTAAAGGCATGGAAGAGGGGAGTTACGGTGACTCAGCAAGAATTGGAAGAAATAGTAAGAAAGTTAGTCGCTGTTGAGGTAATTGAAATCGAAGATATGACAGGAACCCAAGATCATTGGAAGGTTATGGTGGTGTCTAAAGATTTCGAAAATAAATCAAGGATAGAACAGCATAAGTTAATATTTGATCCTCTTCAAGATCGAATAAAATCTAATGAGATTCATGCGTTAACCCTAAAGACCTATACACCTGAAAAGTGGCAAAAATTGAATTTATCTTAGAGAGAGGTATGTTATGTGTACAGTGAGTTTGTTGAGTTCAGAGATTAAGAAATCAAAAAGTAGAGAAAATGGGGATTCATTGCAAGATGAATTAGCCTGTATGATTGAAGAAAATAAGGTTTTGTTATTTATGAAGGGCAATCGTTTGATGCCTCAGTGTGGATTTTCCGCTCATGTGATTGGCTTGTTAGAGCAACATCAAGCAGACTACGTAACGTTTGACATTCTACAAGATACGGAAGTCCGTCAGGGTCTTAAAGAGTACTCAAATTGGCCAACCTACCCTCAACTATATGTAGGTGGCAAGTTCATTGGAGGATGCGATATCGTGAATGAACTTGAAGAAGACGGGGAGCTAGCGGATGTTCTAAATGGCTAGGTCAAAGAAGGTTTTGTGAGGGCTGCTTTAAGGCGTTACCGTCTTATGTATAAGAAGTCTATTTTCCCATTGACGTTGTTTGTTGGATGACGGATACATTAGGCCTAGATGTTCGCTTTGAGGCAGCTTTTTACTAAACTCAGTGAATTTGATTTTCCAAATCATGCTGTAGGTTTGGTCATCATGCTTGAAATCTCTGTAGATCGTTTGTTCGTAAGGCTGTAGTCGATTTTGTGGATCGTTGGTGTAAGTTTCTTTGATGAAAACAGTGGGATTTAGTCTGTAAAATGCAGATTGTTTCTGGTGATCAACGGTAACATAGGAATAATGGTTCTT
>CAZYUV010000073.1:0-13192 GCA_964650625.1 uncultured bacterium | reverse complement strand
CAAAAATAAAGAGCGGTTTACCCTGACGTCGACGTTCTAAAAAAAGTGGAATAACTCCGCCTTCACGATTATTAGTTTTTTGAAATGGTCCATAGGTGTTAAAGGGTCTTGCAATTTTTAAAGGTAAACCGTAACTATGATGATAGCTTATAGCTAATTGTTCTCCAGACAACTTACTTGCCCCATAAGGACTCAACGGTAAACTAGGGAATTCTTCATTTATAGCGCCTGAATCTTTCGAATGATCAAATCCATAAACCATACAGGTACTCATAAATAGGGTCGGAACCAATTTCTTACGACAAAACTCAAGAATATTTTGAGTTCCTATAATATTTACTTGCGTGTAAAGCCAAGGATTATCAATACTTTCCTGAACGTCACCCTTTGCTGCAAGGTGATAGCAAGCAGTAATCGATTCCCATGGAAGTTTACTTAACTGATCAATATTGCAAATATTGCCCTGGACAAATTCAACACCTTGCATACCATCTAAATTAGCTAATTCTCCGGTACTTAAATCGTCAAAAGCAATTACTGACTTACCTAATTCACTAAGCACCTTACAAAGCCAACTTCCGATGAATCCTGCGCCACCAGTTACCAAAATATTTTCTGCCATAGTAGTTTTTCCTGAATTCTATGGCCTAACCATATGATTTCCACATATTGCAGTCTTTACAAATATCTATCAAATGAAAATTACCATCTATATGATGCTGGCGTAATTGATTATATTCTTCACTTCTCCAAATCTCAGATAAGTGACGATCTTTAACATTCCCCATATTCATATTTTTGTTATCGAACACTGCGCAACAAATTGATGTACTACCATCTTCAAATACCATCATTGTTCGCCATAGTTCTTTGCATGGTACTCGTTTAACATCCATTTGCTGAAAGTTACCACTTTCCTCATACAATCCTCCCCAATTGTGTACATTGGGAATACTTATCTCATCTACACGATCTTTCCATTGATCAACAAATTCTTGAATCTCTTCTTCAGTCTCATCCATACGAATAATTTGCAAAGTAACTTTCATTGGATGATTTTTTCGAGCCGCTTTTGCATCTAAAAGTGCATTTAAATTAGCCATGAGTCGATCAAAACGACCATTAACTCTTACTTTTTCATACGTTTCTTTTGTAGCTCCATCTAAGCTTATACTCAAATGACTAGGAGGATTATCCAGTAATTTTTCAATATTTTTAGAATTTAGATAATGACCATTCGTATTGATCTTGAGGTTTAATGTAGTTTGCATTGTATATTTGATCATTTCAAATATTTGCTTTGCAATGAAGGGTTCGCCATATCCGTTCAAAGTTATATGAGTTACGCCGGTTTCAACACATTGGTCAATGACCCTCTTGAAAGTTTCTAAATCCATGACCCCAAGACTTCTTTCCATTTCATCTCGGGGGCACATAATGCACTTAAGATTGCATTTATTAGTAGGCTCTATATTAACCATTGTTGGCGCAGGAATATGATTTTGCATTAGTTGGTTATAACTAAGCATTAGATTTTCCAGTGATGGCATGTTTTGTGGTTCAGTTACTGCATCCTTCAATAGATTATTAACTAATTTAAAATCATTTTCTGAACCCGTTGTCCATCGAACTTCGGGTCGGTTTAATATACCGTCAGCCTGAACATAGCCTATGTTGACCTCTTTGGATAAGTCGGTAGTTATAATTTCACGAACTCTTTTGGCTGAACCCGTTTCAACGCATTTTAATAGAGTATCCCGATTTATGAACTCAAGATTGATACCTACTGGATAACCATAGCTATATACAAAATCATGAGAATTCATTAAATTAATTCCTTGAGTTATCAGCTCCTTACCCAAAATTGGATTATCAGCACTCAAGCGAATCATTTTTTGTAGATCAAAATGATTACAAACCTCTAATAATCGATCACTTTCAATCGAGGTAGTAGATTCTATAAAATTAATTTTTTCATAAGACTTTATTCTCGAAAGTATTTTTTCATCCGCAGCTTTAAGTGAAAGAATGACAGGCAGATCAAATGCTGCAATCTGCCCCAGAAGAAAATCGAATGCTGTTAGACCTGCTAATGGTTGGAAAATTCGTGAAGGTTGCCTCAACCAATTGCGCTGAGCATCTACTAAAATTACAAATGCAGTTTTTGAGTTCATAATTGTGCTGTATTAATCCCTATATGGTTATCGACCATTTTTCTATAAATGTTTAGGATTTAAAAGATTATCAATCTGTAATCTTAAAGAATATTCATCATATTGCTTAATATATTTCTTGGCACCTTCTGGGCCATAGTAAAAAAGTAAATCCAAAATAGATACCCCATTCGAGAATTCACTATTTCCCTGATTGTAGGGAAACTTTTGCTGGTAATCATAAAATCTCTGGTAAACCAGACTGATTTCCTGTGCCGCAAAAGTATCAACAGATTGATAAGTGGCAGCTTGGGTACCAGATAGATAAACGTTTCCACCTATTTTTTTAGTAATCTCAATCATAAGCTCTTCTTTTTTAGATGTCAGATTCATATCTTTAGAGCTCATAATTTCTGGCGATATGTTCAACAAATCCAAGACCATCTGAAACAAAAACCAATTTACTTGATTCAATCGATTGCCATAAGCAGATGCATACCATTGTTTAACTTTATCCATTATTTCATCAAAAAATGGCGCTTTACTATAATAACTAAGTTGACCTATATGTTTAGTCTTCCAATCTTCATCTGCTAATTGAATTGAATAAATCTTGTCCATATGAGAATGCTTTCTAAGAGGCAAATTTAAATACTTTTTGCCAGAAAAACTTTTAATTGGAACCCTTGATACAAAATTTTTCCGGGCGATATCAACATGATCAAGCCAAACAAAACAATCGGCATACATTACTTTGTGAAAATAACCTGGCCAAGGTAAAAAGCCTGATTGATGAACAGAAACCACAGTAAGTTTTGAAAGTTTTTCGCGATAAATACTATAGTCTAAATCAAAACCAGATCTTTCAAGACTATCCAAAGTCAAAGATATTTCCCTCTTTAAGCCCTGTCTTAACAAAGAATCAAGAAGATTTTGCACCTGTTTAACAGAAAGTGTATAAAGCGCTTGTAAACCTAAGGTATTTAGCATGACTAAAATTCTACTTTAGCTTATTACTATATGCCACAATTTACATTGTTTAGCATTTTCAAGTTGATATTGTTTGATCTTTCTAAAATTCAAAATTCACTACGAATATAATCTGGGAAGGATTATGACCTTGGACGATTTAATAATTTATTAATAGTATTAACAAGCGAATCCTAAACCAATGGTACCAGTAAAAATGAGCTCATTTATAAGCAATGTATTGATAGCTTTTGTTATTTTCTACACAGTTCTTTTGATCTTCTTCTACATCTCCCAAACTAAACTACTACTGCACCCTGATAAGGTGATGCTTACTTTACCTAAACAAATCTATGAGGAGTATAAATTTAAATCGGGTAATTCCGAATTACATGGGGTTTTATCTTACCAATATAACAATCGCCCAATAGTTTTATTTTCGCATGGTAACGCTGGAAATTTAAGTCATCGTGTAGGCGTAATGAATACTTTCGATCATCTTAAATTAAATTTTTTTATGTACGATTATCGTGGATTTGGTTTGAGTGAAGGCCAAATAGAAAAAGAACAAGATTTGTATGAAGATGGACTGGCTGCTTGGCATTTTTTAGTTACACAAAAAATGATAGAACCTTCAAATATTATTATATGGGGCAGATCACTCGGTGCTGCCATTGCCTCTAAGGTCGCTGTTAAAAATCCCCAAGCTAAAGCCTTAATTTTAGACTGCCCTTTTTCTGATATCCAAAAAGTGGGAGCGTATCATTATCCCTATTTACCGATCAGTTTACTCACTCGATATACTATGGATAACGTAGCATCTGTGCAAAAAATTAAAATGCCTATTGTAATTTCGCATAGTCCGAATGATGAAATCATTCCATTTTCACTTGGTAAAAAAGTCTATACAGCAGCCAATCAACCCAAACTTTTCATTGAACTTACCGGTGGACACAATGATGGTTTTGAAAAAAGTTTTCTTCACTACACCTCTAAGTTAGAAGAGTTCCTCAAACTAAATAAAGTTCTTAACTGAATATTCTTATCTAAATATTTGAACAATATTAGCCAAATTGTTACTTCCAGATTGATTACGCAGGTCAATTTAGATCTGTAGTTATGTAATGAAAAAAAAATTCTAAAAAATTTATTGAAAAAACAACCGATCTTATTGATAATGATATTGACATTCATTATCAATAAGAATTCTAGGTGGTATTTATGACTCGTGAGATTAGTTTAATAGCGAATGATCAATTGGTAACGACCTTATTGCATCGTGTGGATTTAGCCACTTATGTAATTCTTGATCAATGCGATATTCAACTTTTAGGTCTAAATAAAAAATTCCAAAGAATAGGAACACTTCATCAGCCAGGCTTAATGAATCGAGCCCACTTAGTTCATATTGATCGTCAAAGCTATACCTGGAGCGAGGTAATGGTAGGTCTATGTCAGCAACCAATACAAAATCATTTTGGGTTTATTCAAAGCATAGTTCAAGGCCAAATGTATATGCTTTGTCCCTTGAAATGGGAAGGTACCCTCTCAGCCGAGCCAAACCTTTCCATTTATCATGCGGTCAACTCTGAAAGTGCTCTGCCACTAGTTGACCTGTGAACTTAGTTTAATTTTTGGAAACCCTTCAATTCCAGATATTGTCTAACTCACAATAGAGCCCTAATCTCAGCTGAGAATAGGGCTCTATTTCATATTGGACACTTATTTATTTAATGTCATATATTGTGGCTATGTCTCTTTTGCGGAAATTTTATCTAGGCTCGCAATGGCTAATTAGCTTGTTGATAATGGTGCTTTTCGGCTTGGCCTACGGCTTGGGTTTCTTCTTCAATATTTTATTAATATTTTTTGTATTAAGTTCTTTAATTCGATGTTTTTCCAGCTTGGGATATTTTGCCTCGGGATCACTCAACTTAATTTTTTTTAAGAAACCTCTGCCTAAAGAAAATCAGCCTGCGTTTCTTTACATGCTAATACAATGGTTTTTTATTCTAACAACCTTCTTGTGCATTCAAAGTGCCATGATTCCAGTTCAATTTACAGAAAATGAATTACAAGAATGGAAAATTTATATAACTTTAGCCTGTATAATCCACTTAATTTGCAGTTTTTTTCCGCCCACTAAAGTTCCCAAAAGTTGGCTATTTTTTTATGTGTTGATAAGTATGTTCGTATCAATAGAACTTATACGTTATCACTGGCCATATCGTATGGATTCTTCAATAGAACTAATGAATCCTTTGGCTACCAAATCTTTAGTATTTCAGGGTGGCAGGAGTTCTATATATAATCACCATTACGCTGTAAATGGACAATCATATGCTATTGACTTAATACCTGATGAATCAATGGCTCAAAGTCAAATGACCACTTTAAATGATTTTCCATGTTTTAATACTGCTGTATATGCCCCAATAAGTGGTACAGTCCATAAATTACGAGACGACATTAAGGATAATTCTGTAGGCACTACTAATATCCGAACTCCTGAAGGTAATTTTGTCATCTTAAAAATTCAGGATAATAAATATGCAGTTCTTGCGCATTTCAAGAAAGGAAGCTTAGACATTTCCGTTGGACAAACTCTTGAAAAAGGCGATTTTATGGGACGCTGCGGTAACTCTGGAAATAGTACTGCCCCACATATACACCTGCAAGTTCAAAGTGAAAAAGATATGTGGAACCCAAATAATAAGACTTTTCCCATTAAGTTTTTATCTAATAAAACATGGGTAGATCCGAAACGAAACATGGTCCTTGACCCAGGAATCACTCCAAACCCTTATTAGTCAATATACGGTATCTTAAGTGTAAAAGTGGTAAATTTGGCTCGACCAGAATCTACCTCTACTTCACCACCAGCGCGCTCTATCATTTGTTTAAGTCTGAAAAAAGGATAGCCCTGGCTGCTTGATTTATTAGAATTTCCATCAAATACCCCATCTAATTCCTCTTCAGGGATACTACGTCCAAAATCTTTGAATTTAAGAATCATATAACTACCTGAAGTCCCAATAGAAACCTCGCAGGTTTTTTGATGAATACCGCTCTGAGTTTCAACGGCACTATCAAATAAGGTTCTCAGCGCTAATTTAAAGTCACTATCAGGAATCGTAAGCGTAGAAATTTGATCTGGGCTTAATGCCATTGATGTATTTAATTGATTTTCAAATTCTGCGAGAACACCATCAAGAAGAACCACTGGATTAATATTTCCAGATTCTCCTTTTTGTAGCTTAGGTAATGACGATTCAGGACCTTCATACACTTGTTTTTCTGCTACCTGAACTTTAGTTAGTATTCCTTGAATCTTTTCTTTTGCTTTTTCCAAAATGTCTGGCGTAATTACATCTGGAGAGCGAGTCAATACCTCAAAAAGATTCATAATCACTTGAAGGTCTCCGGACAACCCTCCAAGCATCTTGCCCATTTTTTCACGTTCATTAAAACTCAAACTATTTTCTACAAGTTCAGCCATTATCAATTCCAATCTAGGTATAAATTTTTAAATATATCGGCAATATCGTACTAAATTACTAGATAAGGGGTAGACAGATGGTCATAAAATGTTCAAAAAGAATATGTTTCAAACCGTAAGTTAATTATTAAATCCGCTGGGGAAGCTATGGATAACATCCTAAAGTTAAAACAATTGCAATGGAATCAGTTAAACGAACTTGTAAATAGCAGTTCAAGAGAAGGTCATACCTTTCTTAAACGTATGAAGGCTCAATATATTAGCGGTGACAACCGTTTTGAGAATAATGGTGAAGGAGTTTACGCTTATTTGCGCGACAACCAGTTAATTGCCATTTGTGGATTAAATAAAGACCCATATTTAGAAGACCAGAATGTAGGCCGATTACGCCATTTATATGTATTACCAAATTACCGCGGAAAAGGTTTGGGTAGAAAATTAGTAGAGCATGTTATCGAAGAATCTCGTCAACACTTCAAATTACTTACTTTAAGAACATTTGAAGATCAAGCTGAAAAATTCTATAGCGCTTTGGGTTTCAGTACCGATACCATGGTCTATTCAGCCACTCATCTCTATCAACTTACCCCTGAAAACTATCTTCCAGAAAGCTACTTAGATAAATTACAAAAAGGGGAATATCAATTGAAGTACTCCTGATTAAAAAATATTAACATAGAAATTGATATTCATTTTCAATATTTATTGCTGAGTATGACCTGTTCGCTTAAACTACAAATCTGATAAAGAAGGTCACTTATGAAAATAATAATCAATTCATTTCTAATATTAGTTTTTTACAGTAATTTCTACGCCGCAAAGGTGGTGAATTTATACTCAGCTCAAAAAGCTCATCTAATTCAACCAATACTTGATAAATTTACATTAGAAAGTGGAATTAAAGTACGGATGATTACTGGTAAAGCTGCTGGCTTAGTTACTCGTATGGAAAGGGAAGGTAAATATAGCCCTGCAGATGTTCTACTTACCACAGATATTGGAAATATTTACCAGGCAAAAAAGAAAGGTCTATTACAGACCGTTCAATCCTCTACTCTTAAACAAAATATTCCTGAATATTTACGAGGTCCGGAAGAAGATTGGTTTGGCTTCACAATGAGAGCGCGAGTTTTATTTTTCAATACTGATCATATACCAAAAACACCCATTACCTACCTTTCAATTTCAGACAAATCTTTCATGAAAAATGTTCTAATAAGGTCATCCAGTAATGTATACAACCAATCTCTTATGGCTTATATCTTGCACCATTATGGATGGAAAAAAGCCCGTCGCTGGGCAAAAGGCATCGTTAAAAATATGGCCCGTAAGCCACAAGGTGGTGACCGCGATCAAATTCGTGCAGTGGCAAGTGGAGAAGGTAAAGTCGCTGTCGCTAATAGTTACTATTACGGTGTAATGGTAGATAATGAAAGACCTACTTTCGACCAAAATGTACGTCAAAAAACTATGATTACTTTTCCTCAAGATAAACCTGGTGTTCATGTAAATATTCGTGGTGGTGGCCTAGCTACCCATTCTAAAAATCGAGAAAATGGAATTAAATTACTAGAGTTTCTCTCAAGTGAACCAGCTCAAAAATTATTTACTAAACTAAATTTAGAATATCCAGTAAATCCGAGAGTGAAACCTGCTGACTTGTTAAAAAATTGGGGAGCTTTCAAGAAAGACGAAACCTCACTTGAAACAATCGGTGCTTTACAAGCTAAAGCTATAGAAATTATGGATTGGGCTGGCTGGAAGTAATTTGTGGAAATATGAACCGTATTGGTTTGTCTCTAGTTCTTTTAGCTTTTGCTGCTCCTGTATTATTGCTATCCAGTACTTTAGTTTTAGGGCAATCCGAGCATTTTAATTACTTCATAAAACAAGGCCTCATTTTAGAGTATTTAACCAATTCCGCATTGGTCACCATACTCACAGCAACGATTAGTTTCCTAATCGCTGTTCCTGCTGCATGGTGGGTTAGTTTTTACGAATTTAAGGGAAGAAGAGTATTAGAGTGGGCCTTGGTATTACCTCTGGCAGTTCCACCTTATTTGGCTGCTATTGTCTATGGAACATTACTCGAAGGAGCTGGTCCTGTTCAATATTGGTTACGAGATATTTTTCAAATGCAGTATGGCTCCTACTGGTTTCCTCAAATACGATCAATAGAGGGCATGTCATTAATACTTGCTTTCACCATATACCCATACTTATACATGTTGGCCAGAGCAACCTTCATGACGCTATCACCTCAAATTCTCGATTCAGCAATTTTATTGGGTATAAATCGAAGACAAATTTTGTTTAGACTGCTATTGCCCCTTTCTAGACCGGCATTAATAGCAGGTTTAGCTTTAATTATAATGGAAACTTTAGCAGATTTTGGAGTTGCGTCACTATTCGGAATTCCTGTTTTTACTACAGGGATATATAGAGCTTGGAACAGTTTTTACGATCCCGTTGCTGCAGGACGTATTGCAATAATGTTATTAACTTTTGTCCTAGCAATTTTGTGGATAGAAAAGCTATCTCGTGGACAAAAACAATTTTCTACTATTCATCTAACAGCTCACATGAAACATTGGCCATTAAGAACATCGATGACCATTTATGCTTATATTCATTGTATTTCCGCCATAGTTTTTGGCTTTTTAATACCTCTTATGGCTCTTGGTTTTTGGAGTATCCCAAATTTAAATCAATTCACTCGATCAGATACTCTAGAAATCACATATATGACCTTTATTATTTCTGCTTTAACCTCTTTTTTAGTAATTGGTATAGGAGTGTTCACAGCTTATTCATTGCGTAGATCCAAAAGTATATTTGTGAATATATGTATAGCCTTATCTAGCTGTGGATATGCCATTCCGGGTACTGTAATAGCAGTAGCTGTACTATTGGTATTGATAACTTTGCAAAACACGTTTTTCAATGGAGCACTAATACTTACAGGCACCATTTTTGGAATACTTTGGGGTTGTACTTTACGATTTACTACCATTGGGTTTAATACGATAAATAGTGGATTACAACAAATTACACAACAAATGGATGAAATAGCTAGCCTCCTAGGTTTTAATCCTATTTCACGCCTGTTACGACTTCATTTACCTCTATTACAAAATAGCTTAATGATAAGTTTTATTTTAGTTTTTATTGAAACTTTAAAGGAGCTCCCGGCTACGTTGTTATTAAGACCTTTTGATGTAAATACTTTAGCCATAAAAGTTTATGAATATGCTAATGATGAAATGGTAGAACTCGCAGCTCCAATGGGGCTTCTCATGATATCCATGAGTATAATTCCTGTAATTTTAATAAATTCGAAACTAAAACACGGTAGATTTAATGCTCGAAATTAACAACATCTCGCACAGCTATTCACTCAAAGAAATTTTGAAGAATATTACTTTCAATGTAGACCCCGCAAATTTATGCTGTATTACCGGACCTTCGGGATGTGGAAAAACAACATTATTGAGAATAATCGCTGGTCTACAAGAATTGCAATCTGGACAGATAAAGCTTAATAACATTACTCTAGCCGCATCTAATTTTAATTGTCCGCCAGAAAAACGAAATATTGGGATGGTGTTTCAAAACCCGTCCTTATTTCCTCACTTAAATGTATTCCATAACATTTCTTTCGGCTTATATGGTCTACCAAAAGATTTAATTCAAAATAGGGTTAATTATTTATTAAAATTGATCGGTCTGGAAGGATTACATAACCGATATCCTCATCAACTCTCCGGAGGTCAACAGCAAAGAGTTTCTATCGCTAGAGCTCTGGCACCAGAACCAAAACTAATGTTATTGGATGAACCATTCGCCAACTTGGACCAATCCTTAAGACGTGAAATTCGAGAAGAACTTCTACTTATATTAAAAGAGGCTATGATACCCATTCTAATGGTAACTCATGATCCAGAAGAAGTTTTATTAACCGCAGATTCAATCGTTTTATTATCTGATGGAGGAAAGTTGATACAAACTGGATCTCCCGAACAAGTTCGTAATCAGCCCACATGTTTAGAAGCCGCAAGTTTTTTTGGACCAACTAATATTTTACCCACGACCATTCATGACGGCTATGCTTTATCAGCTGTCGGTCAATTTCCTTTGAAGAGTTTTTCAAAAATTACAAACACCTCGAATAATCTACTCGTTATTCGACCGGAAGGAATTCGTCCTGCTCTGAATAATGAAAAACATGTAACCGCTCTTGTAAAATCAGTACATCGTAAAGAAATGGGATGGTTGATCAAAACTGTACTGAAGGATGAAACCACAATTCAATATTTTCAAATTCATGGCTACCCACCAAAGAATAATGACTCTGTGAATTTAGCAATAGACACCCAACATATTTTTCTTTTTTAAATCGGTACTATCATTATAGTGAAGCCGTTTGAATGTATAATTATAAAAAACATTTTAGGCTTTCTTCTATAAGTATTGTTAACTGTGCTTAAATATAAAGAAATTAATCCTGAAAGTTCCGACTCAATAAATGATCCACACTCTAAAAAATTTAGTCAGAGTAAGTACTTATGGATTATTAAAATTACCAATTTTCGGATCTTACCTAAAATGGTTACAAGAAGGATCTTTTGAAAATAATATCGAGAGATACCCTCTACTAAATTCTAAATCTGAGACTTCATTAAAAGGATGTTATATCGCTGGAGACTTAACTGGTATTCCACTATTGAAAATGGCTTCCAACAGTGGTTCAAATCTTGTAAGTCAACTTATCGAAGATCAGGTAATTCAGCGTCATGGAGATAATACTGAACTCATAATTATCGGTGCTGGCGTAGCAGGTATATCAGCTGCATTAAAAGCAAGTGAGGAAAATGTAAATTATGTTCTTCTTGAATCCAATCAGCCTTACTCTACAATCGCAAATTTCCCCACTAATAAACCAATTTTTCTTGAGCCAAAACACGTTAGAGTTCATTCAAAACTTAACCTTGCAGGTAATTCAAAAGAAAAGTTAATGCAGAACTTGAAGCAGCAGCTAAATGATAGCGACTTAAATTACCAAAAAATTAATATTACTCATCTAACACGTTTTGATGGATTTATTCGTGCCCATTCATTAAATAAAATATACAAAGCTAAAGCAATAATTTTAGCAATAGGGAAGTCTGGAAACTTTAAAAGATTAAATATACCTGGGGAAAATTTTGATAAAGTCAGTAATAGATTAATAGATCCTGCTGTTTATAAAAATAAACATTTATTGATAGTAGGTGGTGGGGATAGCGCAGTTGAGGCTTCAATAGCCTGCGCTGAAACAGCATCAACAGTTACTTTATCCTACCGTGGTAATCAGTTATCAAAGCCAAAAATAGAAAATTTAGAAGAGTTAAAAAAGCTAACAGAAACCAAAAAGGTTAGCTTAAAACTATCCAGCAATCTTAAAGAAATCAGAGAGAATGAGGTTGAATTCAAAGATGGTGAGATATTATCAAATGATTCTGTTTTATCTCTTATTGGAAAAGAACTACCATTCGAATTTTTTAAAAAATCAAATATTAAATTACAGGGTCAATGGAACCACAATAATTCTATCGCTCTGGTTTTAAGCATTCTATTTTTTACTTGCTTTTATCTTTGGAAAAAGGGCGAGGTTTTTAGTTCCCTTTATTCATTTAACCCTATATGGAAGCCCACATGGCTAAGTTTAGATGCCCCGTTTCTATATGGAGGATTATATTCCATTGCCGTAATAGTTTTTGGTTTTTTACGAATAAAGCGTAAACCAACTCCATACATAAAATTGCAAACATTAACGTTAATACTTATTCAAGTCATACCTCTTTGGATTTTACCTACATTGTTGATTCCATGGATGGGTCATATTGATTTACTACCAACTTGGTTCAAGACACAAGTATTGATGGTAGATACCGGAACTTATCTCACAGGATCTAATTGCTGGCGAATTTATGGACTCGTGTTAGCTTGGCCATTATTTCCATTCGTATGGCTGGAAAGCAACGTTACTTTATTTTGGCTAGTTTATGGCTTTATCCAAAGTTTCATTATAATTCCATGGTTGATTTATTATTTTGGAAAGGGCGCTTATTGTGGCTGGATTTGTTCTTGTGGTGCACTGGCTGAAACTGTGGGAGATCAGTTTCGTACAAAAACTCCACACGGCCCCTTTTGGAAAAAAGCAGAAAATTGGGGTCAGGTAATTCTTTTATGGATTTGCTTTCTAACTCTTATGAATTTTATAAGCATAATGACTGGTATTGATTCATTCAGAATGAATACTGCCTATTTTTGGCTAAAACAAAGCTATATCTGGATAGTTGATTTTACATTGGCTTCAGTACTAGGAATTGGATTGTATGTTTTTTTAGGCGGTCGATTTTGGTGTAGATTATTTTGTCCGCTAGCAGCATTAATGCATGTTTATACAAAGTTTTCTCGTTTCAGAATCTTTTCTGAAAAAGAAAAATGCATATCTTGTAATATTTGTTCGAAAGTTTGCCATCAAGGAATTGATGTAATGAGTTTTGCTAACAAAGGAATTACTATGAAC
>CAZYUV010000072.1:0-13253 GCA_964650625.1 uncultured bacterium | reverse complement strand
GTTCTTCTTCAGTTATTTTGAGAAATATGCCTTCAAGGCTATCATCAGTGGAGCCCCGGGTTTTAAGTTCTTTCATATTTCCAGTAGCAAGTATTCTTCCGTGGTTAATAATAGAAATACGGTGGCATAGTTCTTCGGCTACAGACATAGTGTGGGTTGAGAGAAAAATCGTCTTACCAGCATTAGTGAGCTCTACAAATACTTCTTTCAAGGTTTTGGCCCCTCGAGGGTCTAAACCAACCATAGGCTCATCGATCACAAGTATATCGGGGTCATGAAGTAAAGAAGCCACGATGACCAATTTTTGCTTCATTCCATGAGAGTAGTCCTCAATCATACGATCGCGCGCAAAATCCATCTTAAAACGCTCTAAATAGGTTTCTGCTATTGCCTCTGCAGCGGGGCCCTGACAATCATATAGAAGCATCATAAATTCTAAAAATTCCCAGCCTTTGAGTTTTTCATAGACATAAGGTCTATCTGGTATGTAGCCCATCTTGCGCTTACATTCAATCGGATGTTTCTGAATATTTAAGCCTTGAATCAATACTCTTCCACTACTAGGCGGTAGAATTCCTGTCACCATTCGAATGGAAGTAGTTTTACCAGCCCCATTAGGGCCCAGAAAACCGAAGATTTCGCCTGGTTCGACCTTCAAGCTAATAGAGTCTACTGCTCGATGTTCGGCGAATTGTTTTACCACCTGATCTAATTCAATCATCTAGCCCCCAGAGGATAATTATTGCTCAGCTTCAGCATTATTGACAGCCTTCACAGCCCATTTATAAGGAAAATATAAAAAAGCTGCCATAATTACAAAGCCCACCAGGACCCACCCTACAGCTAATACTATTTGCCACGTTACAGGATCTTGATTTCTGACGTTGGCGCGATAGATCAAAATTCCTGGGTATGATTGGCACATTAAAAATAAAAACATAAAAGCAAGCGAGGCGACCATGTAAAAAGTGCCTCCGAAACTCATAAAAATCTTATTGATATTTTCGGCTTTGTAATTTGGGTAAATTGCACCAAAGCAAATTGCCAACATACTGTTTGTAATACAAATACAGGTTATATTTATTCCATTAACTAAATATAAGTACCAAGGGACATCCAAAATGTAATTGGCTAGTATGGTCATAGTATTTCCTATGATGAGTATCCAGGGAATGTAAAACCAAAATTTATAAGTGAGTAATTTACTGATATTGAAAGGGGCGGTTTTTAAAATCCAGAATGCACGCCCTTCCAAGCTTAAAGCTGGAAATAGAAAACGCATGGACACTGAGGTAGTAATAAAACCCACGAACGCGGTATTCATATAGGCTATGAAGCGACTTATTGAATGAGAATAAAGACTTACTTTATCCAGCCTCATCAAATGTATGTTGTATAGATAAAGCCCAACCATTGCAAATATTAAGAAGATCTGACTCCATAATTCCGGATTTCGAGCAAATAGAATGGAATCTTTACTGTATATAGACTGTACCGTTGGTCCTAACCATTTAAAATAGTCTTTCAGAGAGGCTGAAGGTTTATCTAAAACCGGTGCCGAACTCATTTCTCGCGTACGGCACCATGTCTGATAAAACAAAAATTTGCCTAAAAGGAAACTGATGGCAACTAATATGAAGGCTGTTATAAACAAAATAGAGGCGGGAATACGAGCTTCAACGGGATTTCTTAGCAATAAGGCAATGGCCACTTCTGAAAGCCAAGTTGAGGGTATGTATTGAAAGAATGGAACCTGCAAATTCTCAATGAATGTTTGTATTTCAGTAAAGTCGCGAATAGAAAATAATTTTTCCGGCTGCAGCATACGTATCAGAAGAACAATGAGTGTTATAAACAGCACAGAGACAAACTGAAAAATTTTACGCGTCTGACGAATCGGAAAATAACGTGCCACCAAAAGAGAGACTATGCATCCAATGCAACTGGGTATTATTAAGAATGGAAGTAGAGCGAGAAAAAAAGGTAAAAATCGATAGAACTGTACCTGGTAATTTTGGGTGTATGCAAAAATTACGGGAAGAAAAAAGAAAAGTGACATCCAGCTTGAACTAAGGGTTGATTCTATAAATCTTGCTCGAAATATGTGAAAGGTGGGCCTAGGGCTCGCGAGTAAAAGTTCGGTATCTTGCGATAGAAAGATGTGACCCAGAGAGGAAATCAAATTACTGAATAAAAGCATAAAGAAAATAGCCAGCATTACCATGCTAAAAAGTCTCTCTTTAATTAGATCTCCTACGGAAATCCATTCGCTAGCTAGATTCAAGACAGTTGAATAACGGTCATATGCGGTAAGGGAGTCAAGCTTATTGAGCAATGCATGCGTTCCACCATGAATAGCCCCGATAACCATCACAGAGAAAGCCACAAATACCAAGAGTTGAAGTTTATTTTTTGAATCACTGGAATTGCCAAAACCAATGAGACGATTGCGTGCTAATAATTGAGAAAGCTGCATGATCGACCAGCATTATATCCTAGGAAACTGACGGAATAAAAAAATAGTCAGTTTTGAACAAGTTCTAGATTTAGTAGTTAACAAGTATTGGAAGAGACCTTACATTGTGTTACTTTCCCAGTCATAAAGTCTAATCGGAGGAAAATATGTGGCGCGTCTTAATCCTAACTGTGATTTTTCTAATACCGGAACCTGTCATTGCCCAGGGAAATTTTGCTGATGGAGACTTAAAGGGTGAATCTTTTGTTGATTTTCAATTTCAAAACCTTGAGGGTAAAAAAGTTGATTCGGATATTTTTCGTAAGGGAAAGATTCTAGTCATGAAAATGGGTAATCTGAGTTGTCCTATGTGCACCAGTTTACTTTCTAAATTGGGTAAATTGGAGAAACAATACAGATCAAAATCTATTAAATTTCTGGATGTCAGTTTTGAAAGTGACGCTGTAGCACTGAAGAAGCATGCACTAGAATTAGGTTCCGAGATTGAAACTTTAATGGATCCTCAAGGGCTGTTGGCAAGCTATTATCAGATACAAGGAATACCAGTGACTTTAATTGCCAGCGTAGATGCTGAAAGTACTATTCTATTTCATCAAGTGGGTGATATGGATGAGGAGTACTTGAGGCAAGTTATCGATAAATTTCTCACGAAATAGATTTTGTAAGTCTTCGATAAGTAAATCTTTAGAGGTATAATTTCGAAAGTACTCTATGCGTTTTTACATAATCGTTGTTATTTGGTTATGTTCTGTATGTTTTAAGGCTTCTCTAAATGCAGCCACAGGAGATACCTTCGAACATTTCTTTATTAGAGAGTTCACACCTACTCCTAAACAGGTAGATAGTGTTTTCGATGATAATTCTTTTTATTACTTATCTACCATTCCCGAAGATATCTTTTATCAAGAATACAATCTTCAGTTTTTTGAGCTGAACTCTAAGGACGTAAGATTTCCCGATATAGATTTAAGAAGAAAGTATTATTACGACACGAAAGCTAGAGCAAATAACAAAATTATGGTTTTGTTATTTGGTACTCTCTGGGACCCGGATATATTGAATCTTCTGCGAGTATTGGCCAGCTTGCATAAGACCTATTCCATGGAAGATGTTAATCAGAGAAGCTTAGAAATGCAGCTTAGGAAATGGTTTAGAAAAAGTTTGAAGGTCGGTTTTGAGTTCTCTGATGCATTGGAGCGTAATGAGGAAGGTTTATCGCTAAAAAGTGGTCTTCAGTTGAAAGATTTACAAAAATTAGAGGACCCAACCAAAGGTGCTCGCTTATTTAAGATCGAGAATCTGTTTGTTTTATTCAATCAAATGTTGGCTGTTATGCGAGATATCCCCTTTAAATCCGATGTAACTTTTGCATTTGTAGCCACTAATGCTAGTGATGCCGATGCAAACGAAATTTTAAAAGAAGAACATATTCCCTTTGCATTCCTAAACGATTCAAATGCTGTTTGGACTAATAAATTTGTAGAGGTTCGGGTTCCTGCCATGCTTATTGTTGACCATGAAGGTCAAATTGCTTATCAGGGAGAAGTTTTAGATTATATTCGTATTAAGACTATTATAGACCGTCTGATGGTAAGAGTTTTTAAATATCTTGGTGACTTGGTTGAGGAGCGATTCAAGAAGATTCGCCGCCAGCGTTATGAAGAAAAGCTAGAAAAAGAACTTCGTGAAAAAATTTTGAAAGAGGGTAAAGAGGGTAAAAAAGGCAAAGAATGATAACAACTCTGCCTTATGTTTTACTTGGTAGCGTATAACTCATTGAAACTATTTTGCTTCGTGGTGGCTTCCTCAATCTGCTCTTCGGTTACCTTTATACCTCGCTTGAAAAATACTCTTAAGATTGGTTTTCTGTACTTTTCTTTGAATCTCAATTGATCCACAGAGAGAATCGCAATCAAGCCATCTTTGAAAAGCGCTTTCTGAGGTAGAAATTTCAAGCTATGAAAAACTAGTTCATCCGCAACCTGTTTGCCAAGTTCTTTACGTAAATCCCAGAGTGTACCAGACCAGATCTCTCCATCATCGTGCACACTTTGTTGTAAGTCATCAGGGAAGATTTTTCTATTGTTTAAGGTTCGAAGATAGCCGTTATCAGAGTAAGCACTGGAATCCCATTCACCTACGTTTGGGTCACCAAAATAGGTAGCCGCAACATAGTCGCCATACCCTTCATGCATCGCTCCACCTTGGCTTCCCCAACCACCTTGAAGACCCGATAGGGAGTCAACCACGGAATGGCCCCACTCATGCAAGATAATGTCTGCGTCAGCAGAATCGGGTACTCCACCATCACCAAAAAACAAAGCTTTTTTATCGGGTGAATAAAAACTGTTGTCATCATCGTTATAATGAACCGTAGCAGAGATGGAGCGCTTAGCTAGCTTTACACCTAAGGAAGTTATGTATTTATGGGCTTCATTAATATGGTGGTATACCATTACTTCATGATAATGCGTGCTTTCAGGATCAAATACGAACTTGCCATCTACAGAGGTAGCATTGTCCGCAGCATTGTTCTTCACGTTGACAAACTTACCTTCTAGTTTTAGTTCGTTGTCTAAGTTATCAAGTATTACGGCTCTTGCCTCAGGGTCAGTTTTGATGGAGGCTGAATGGATTAGTCCAACCGGACCGTCGCTATTCTTTGAAAATTTTGAGGAAAGTGCGGCTTTTGGATTTCTGGCAATTTCTCGACTTACCTTTTCATAAGATGCATTGGCTTTGCGTCTAAGCTTCTGCCACATGTCCTGCGCAATGTCTGAGGGTCGATTTGCTGATTTACTGCTTTTACTGCTACCTGGATGTAATACCTGGTTGTAGGATTTTACGATATTTCCGCGTTTCGCTTCTATCAAATAAATGAATTCCCCATAGGTGCCAGCAAATGAGGTTATCTTATAACCGCGTACTAATTTATTACGACGAGGAATGAAAACCTCTTCCACTCTTGAAGGTTCACTCAATTGATCAATCCCAAGATCTTTCTCTGCAATATGGATGGCCTGATTACTCTTTATGATAACGATATTTTCGATCTCGGCATCCTCAAGATTTACGTACTGGCCATTCATTAGAACTACACTGTTGTCTTTTCTTAGGTGCACTTTGAGTTGTTGAGCGAAAACAGGAATACCATCAAGTTCCTGCTGAAAGACCACATGAGTACTGTCTTGGGCCTTGTCGACTTTACTGAGGGCTAAATCCTCTGTGTCATACTCTTCTGAGGCAAACATTGAAAAATAGCCTAACTGCTTTTTCTGGCTGTTTATAAAATCTCGAGCAATATCTTCAGGGTCGGCAATATTCAACGAGTTTGAAATGTTATAGACATTTGAACCCTCAGGTTGCTGGGTAGATACGCCAGGCTTGGGCTGAAATAAACTAATTTTTAGAGAGTTGCTTTCGCAAACACTAATCAAAAGGCTTGCGCCAAGAGTTATTAGGCTGATTTTGTTCATGTAATCTCCCGACCTAAGGATAAACATCTCTGCAATTCTAAGAAAAGCTCGCCAGCTGACAAGTGTAACAGAGAATTTTTTTAACGGCTAATGATTACAGCCTTGAATTTTAGGTCGAGATTTATCCAAAGTTCTTTGATTTCTTCATCTACATTAAACTCATTGAGAACTTCTTTTAGTATTTGATGTCTGCGATCAAAATGACCGCCTGTTATTTTGAGTGGTCGATGAATTTGCTTCAAATTACGAGGCTCATAATTTCGTTTAGGTCCTCCTAGGCTACGATTGACAAATTCGGCCTGATCGCTGATAAGTTTTTGTCGATCAAAAGGTTTAAAGATGTAGCCTATCCAAATATCGTCTATCAAACGGGTATAGAACTCCTCTAAGATAATTGTAAGTTGATCAAAGCCTCCGAGGCGGGTTATTGGATCTGGTCCAGTGGAATTTCTTTTTTTGTTTTGTGTCATACTTAACCCTAGCATTCTCCCAAAATTTGATATCCGGATGCTAACATTTGGATCAGATTCAAAACAGGATATAGTATGCAGATCGATTTATTTTGCGTTGGTAAGCAAGATCGCCAGTTCGCTGCTTTGGTTGAGTTTTATAGTCAGCGCATAAAGCATTATGCCAATTTAGAAGTTAATGAGTTGGAAGTGAAAAATATAAGAGACGAAATGAAGCGTCACCAACTTGAAAATGAAAAATTGGTTCAATTACTAACAAAGCGAAATAAATCCGGGTTCATCAAGTTATTGGCTTGCGACCCTAGAGGGGAAGCTTTTTCAAGTGAGCAAATGGCCAATAAGATTTTGCAGATAAAAGATTCCGGGCAAGCTCTAGGTTTCATAGTAGGAGGAAGTAGAGGTTTAAATGAAAGAGTATTGGGAATGTGTACTCAAAGAATTTCATTTTCCCGTATGACGTTTCCACACCAATTGTTTCGTGTAATGCTTTTGGAACAAGTTTATCGTGGTTTATCCATAATTCATGGAGCCCCTTATCACAAAGCGTAGCTTAAAATTGTAGTACGAACTAATCTTTGGGTTTTGGACTTACAAAAATAAAAAATAAAATTGAGAAGATTAAAAAGGTAATTCCAGCTGTTCTTCTAGTATTCTCATCCACATTCGTTTGATCCAATTCTTCCGTGGATTCGCCAAGTTTTGCACCAAAAGGTATGGCCCAACGCTTTAATAAATCTCGCATATCTCGAACACGGGGATTACTACTTTTTTGATAATCCATGGAGTCTTTAATTTTGAGTTCTGCACTCCATAGCTTATGGTATGAAGGTAATTTTTCGTGGTAGGGAGTCAGCATTTGAAATGCTAGATATCCATTTTGCATCAGGAAAATTGTTTTTCCATAAAATCGCACCGAGTCATCCGATAACTTCACTTTAATCATAAAGGTGAATTCATTTTCGTGGAAATCATAAGAGGGGGCACGAATCCATTCAGCATCTACATCTGTGTCATTTTCGGATTTAAAATGCTGCAGGATTAAAGCTCTTAATGTTTTGATGTTAGGTTCTATTAGTACAGTGTCGCTGAGAAGAACGTCATTTTGCCATTCAAATTGAATTGGAATTTGGAAGTTATTTTTATCTACTTGAGCTCTTAAGTAATGTACAGAACTCGCATGAGGAAATGTACCGATAGAAACCACTTTCATAAGAGGAACTTCCTTAACAAAATTGGTCAGTGGGTTTAGAGCTGCTTTGTTTGTTGGTAAGGTGACCGAAAGGTCTTTAGGAATTTTTGCCCAACCGAGTTGAGTCATTAAAAAAATTAGAAAAAATAATAAGATACGAAATTTCATAGCCAACATTGAACCGAAAATCGCGGTTTTTTGCAATAAATGGGCTTATTAGAGTGAATTAGGGTAGATGGATATCTTGGTTTTTGAAGTCTTTTTTGCCAAGATGGGCTACGAGGTTTAGATGTATAAAATACTTGGTCTTTTATTAATGGGTTCGGTGATTGCCTTTTTAGGTGATCGTATTGGTACTCGTATTGGTAAAAAGAGACTTAGTATTCTCGGAATGAGGCCTCGCAAAACAGCAGTTTTAATGACTATGGTTACGGGTATGGTGATCACTTTGACCACCCTGTATATAACCTCTCTTTTGAATCCAAATATTAAAGCTGCTTTATTTGACGATATTGAGTCTATAAAGAAATCTAACCAGGAGTTAGAAAATCGTTATCAGGATTTGCAGTCTAAAAAGTCTGGATTAGAGACCAAAGTTCTGGATCTCATTGATGATATGGAAATGCTAGAGAATGAGAAGGTGCGACTGTCTAAAAGACAGCAAGAAACAGCCGCAGCTATTGAGCAGTTAAAAACGGAAAAGACGGAATTAAATGATCAATTAAGCAAACGTTTAGTGGAAAGCCAGAATCTTGCGAATCAATTGCAGCTCCAAGTTGAGCAGACTGATAATTTGAAAAAAAATATTGAATCGCTCGAATCTGAAAGAGAGCGGCTCCAGTTGCGACAGGAAGAGATGCTCGCAGAACAGGCAGATTATAAAAAAATGATGGACCGTCTAACAAAGGATAAAGAGGGTCTAGTTACACAGTTAAATGAAGCCCTTAACGAAAAAATCTCTCTCAAAGAAGCTAAGGCGAAATTGGAGCAAAATATTGCCAATGAATTGAAAGAAAAAAAGGCTCGTCAAGAAACTTTGGGAAGGTTGGAAAACGATCTGGAACTAACACGGAAAATAAAACAACGTCTAGAACAGTCTGTGGAAGAAGGTCTTGATCAAGTTAGGTTAAAGGAAGAGAGATTGGGTGATCTGAAGACAGAGTTGACTAAATTAGATGAGCAGGTTGTAGCACTGACTGGAGAGGTTAGTAAGGCACAGGAAACGATTGCTAGTTTGCAGCAAGTTATTCAAGGGAAAAAGCAGAAACAGTTAGTTCTTAATTCCATGGAGCCACTTTTGGAGAGGCCTCTTAGACTTGAAGGTCCGGTAACGATAGAACAATTTGCGTTGTTGTTCGAAAAGATGCTGGAAAGAATTAATCAATCTATGTCAAAACAAGGTGTAAGATTTGAACTGGGTAACTCTGCACAAAAGCGCCAAATTATGCAGGGTGTTTATACTCAAGCTAGTGACATTTGGCGAAATATCGAGGACTCCAATTTGTATATCGAAAAACCTTCTAGGGGTGTTCTGGTTTATCCTGTATCTGCTAATAATCTGGTAAGAGGCGAGCCGCTTCGAGATGTAAACTTTCTGGTTTCGGAGAACAAGTTGCTGATTTTGAAGGGTAAGGAAATTGCTCGAGCAGTACTCGACTCAAGCTTGTCTGCGGAGGAATTACTTGGTCAGATGTTTGAAATGGATGAACAGTTAAAAAAGCAGATGTTTGATCAAGGGATTCTTGGTAATCGCTTCAAGCCGCGAGCACCTGGCCAAATTATGCGATTCGCACAGGTGGTTAGCTCAATAAAAAATGAGAAGGATCGACAATTTATATCGGTTATTGCAGACGCAGATATTTATTCAGGCGGAGGATTTGCATTTAGATATGACATTAAAAAAGAGGTAGATTATCTAAGATTTATTGAGCAGCGCAAATTAGAAGATAAATCACCTCAACAGAGACTTCGTGATAGGTTAAAAAAATTCAAAAAAAAGTTTCAGACAAGTATTTCTGAAAGCACTGAACTAACCATGCCTTAGTCATCCCAACGTATTCTAGCGGGTACATTTAATAGCCGTTTGTAAACTTTGTAATAGCGAGTTTTAAATTGTTTTTCTAGCAATTTGACTTCACGGTCAACAAAGTCATAGACACAAGCATTATCTTTACCTTCAAATAATCGCATAATACGTCCAATTCTTTGTTCGATACGACTGGTATTTCGAGAAGGTGTTACTAGCCAGATTTTATCTAGCCTTCGAATATCAAGTCCTTCATCTGCTAATTGAGTGGCAAAAAGGTAGTGATTTCGTCCTTGCCTTATTTCCTCCAATATTATCTCCCGCTCTTCCTTGGGAGTTTGTCCTGTAATGACACGAGAACTTATTCCAGCAAAAGTAAGCATGGCATGAAGTTGACGACAATGGTTTACTCTTTGGCTAAGAATAAGATTGAACGAGTTCTGGTGTTCTAATATTGAATTTTTTATTAATAAATTTCTTTTGCTGTCCGTTATAAGGGCTTCCATTAGTTGTTGATAACTATCTGCTTCTTCGTGGTTATAATCAAACTCAAATTCAGTCTTAATTATTTTTAGGTTGGGACGAATTAGTTGCTCATTTGCTTGGAGTTCTTCGGGTTTTATTTGATGTAATGTGGGTCCTAAAAATAAATGCATTACAGGGCTTAGGCCATCTTCTCGATTGGGTGTGGCTGAGAATCCATAAAGAAAATTGGGTCGTAGTTTACCCACCAATTTGGTAAAAGTACTAGCGGGGACGTGATGGCATTCATCAACGATCAGGCATCCGATTCTTCTTTGAAGTTTTAGTAAAAGTGTTCGATCTCTAATTAAGGTTTGTACCGTAGCTACGATTATGTCTTGATTGTGATCTTTTTTACCTCCTCCAACTAATCCACAAGTTTGACCTAGAAAGTTTTGAATCTGGCTACTCCATTGCTTAAGAAGATCGAGTGTGTGTACCAGAATGAGAGTTGTTTGCTGTCGCTTATGAATCAGGCGGAGCGCCATAACAGTTTTACCAGCACCGCAAGGTGCCACTAGGACTCCTCTATGCCTTTTAAGCATGTCTTCAAGTGCTTTACTTTGGTAGTCGCGGAGTTTAATAGAGGATTTAAATAAATTTTTTGGTTCCTGAACAGTGAGTAAGTTCTTGATTTGAAAATTAATTTGATGGTCACGTAAAATACTAATTAATGTCTCAAGAAATCCAATAGGGATTTCTATACTTGGATTTGTCTTAGGCTTCCTTATGTGCATGTAGCATAATTCTTTTGGGGCTTTAATAAAGCGCTTACGCTTGCCATATCTAAGTGCTGCTATAAATGCAGGATTTTCAAAACTAAGGGCATTTTGGAGCTCTTCCGTTAAGCCATCAAGAGCCTCTCGAGACAAGCTGTTTTTCAGCTGTTCAAGGTCTAAATAAAGTTTTTCTCTAATCTCGAGTATTACACTTGAATTGGTCACAGGTATAAAACAGGGTATAATGTATGCATCAGAAGTGCCATAGGGCATTTTTTCATACATTAATCCAAGGCTGTAAGCGCTTTTCGATAAAGTTCTGATTGAAAACGGCAGCTGTAAGGGAAGAGAGGTGCTTTATGAAAAAATTCTTTGAACGACAGATAGAGGAGCTCGAGAGATTGATCGAAGCCAATCCCAATGATCCGGAATTACATAAAGACCTGGGAAATATTTTTTATCGAAGTGAGGCTTTATTTTTAGCTTTAGAGGAGTATCGTACAGCTTTATTTATACGGCCGGATTACTTTGAAGCTCAATATAATCTTGGTAATGTTTATTTCAAATTAAAAAAGCCTTACAAAGCTATCATTGCTTGGATGGAGGCCTTGATCATTAATCCAAAGCTTGAAAGCGCGCGATTTAATATTGGTTTCGCATATTTCAATTTAGGCGAATATGATGACGCTCTTCTTGAATTTCGTCGTGCTTCTCAGATTGCTCCGGACTCTCCGGATACGTACTTCTATCAGGGTATGTGTCAGTTCGAGATGGGGCAATATAGCAAAGCTGTGGATTCTTATGTTAAAGCTTTGGGTTTGGATGATGCTAACGAGGAAATTTTATACAATTTGGGGAATGCCTTGTATGAAGATGAGCGTTTTGAGGACGCATTGCATTATTACACTCGTGCTCAGAATTTTAACCAAGAGGATTATCACACCCATAACAATATTGCGGATTGCTTGATTAGTTTGGACCGAGTAAATGAGGCTCAGCGGCAAATTGAGAAAGTTTTGAAATTAAGGGCTGATTTCGCGCCAGCCCATTGTACTCAGGCAGAACTTTATATGAAGCAAGGTAAAATTGATTTGGCAATTAATTCATTCAACGAGGTCATTAGTTTAACCGGTAAGATTCGTCAGGATAATGATAAAAACATGTTATACAAATATGCTTCAGAGATGGTTGAAAGTCTAAGTCAGAGAGCATAGATCGGTATTATGCTTGGTAGATTGTGTGCCAGATTGACGAAAATCTCTTGAATCTGGGGGACTTGTTAGCTCTTAAGTTCGTTGAGCTTGCCATGTAGGCAGCTATTCTGGTAAACCAGAAGTTTACTTGCCGTGTTTATGTTATGGAGTATTCTTTGTGAGTTTGGACTGGATCGATTTTTATCATTTTCAAAGGGCTGCGCATCCTTTGCTTGAAAATAGCAAGGTGCAAAAAGTTTTTCAGCCGCTTTCTGATCAGCTGGTTGTCGAACTTTACTCCGAAGGACATAGGTATTTTCTAAATATAGCTACATCAAAAACATATCCAGGAATTTTTCTGAGTTCTCACCAGGGTCCCCAGCCAGATGAACCTTCTACTTTTTGTATGTTGCTTAGAAAGCATCTTACAGGTAGTTTATTATGTAATATATTACAGCCCGAATTCGAGCGGGTTCTCATTTTTGAGTTTGAGGCTCAAGGGTATATAAAAAAATTAATTGCTGATTTTAGAGGTCGTAGAACCAATCTCTTACTTTGCGATTCCGAAGACTCTATTCTAGGTGTTCAAGAAGTTCAAAGTGGCCTGCGTACGGGTGTTAAATTCAATCTAGGCGAACACCCCTTACCGATGATTTCTTCTGGTGACTATGATCATTTGTATTCTGAGTCTGATAAATCGAGCCTACTTAATTTAGGTCGTGAGATAACTCCGAAACTTGCCGATTTTCTGCTGAGTTTGGAACTTTCAGCTTTCCATAGTTTCATGCAGAATTTTTCCGGTAGTTTGGATGAGCTACTCGCAAGCCCAGTTTTTGAAATTTGGGCTGATGAGTTGGGGCCTCAGAGTATTAATGTTTTGCCTGGTGCAAATCACACAGGTTCGGTTTATCGTCATAAGAATATGCTAGACCTTTTATCTGAATTTTGCTCAAATCGTCAGGATGAAGTGCTCTTGAGGCAATCTAAAGAACGTGCCTTAAAAAGTATTCATAAACAACAGAAGTCATTGAGTCTCAAGCGAGAGCGTACAACCAGTCGTTTAGAGGAGTATAAAACTTATCCGGAATTAGAAAGAGTGGCTGGTCTGCTAAACTCTCAGCGCGACAAAATAAAACCTTTCAATAAGTCTGTTGTACTTACTGATTATTATGAAGATTTTCA
>CAZYUV010000071.1:0-13407 GCA_964650625.1 uncultured bacterium | reverse complement strand
TTAATCAACAATGTACTTCACGAAGTCATCGATTATTACAATACTCAACCAGGTAAAGGAGGAGCATTCTCGCAAATTAAACTCCGAAATATGGATAGTGGAAGCATATTCGAGAAAAGGTTTCGAACGAGTGAATCAGTTGAGCGTGCCCACCTAGATGACAAAGAAGTACAGTATTTATATAGTGATGGAACCGATTTTCACTTCATGGATAATGAATCTTATGAGCAATTCACTTTAAGTCCAGATATGCTAGGTGACAAAGTTAACTTCATGGTGGAGAATTGCAATATTATGGTTAAATTTTTTGAGGGTAAAGCTTTAACCGTTGACCTACCATCTGCTGTAACTCTAAAAGTAACTTACACCGAACCTGGGGTTAAAGGAGATACAGCCTCTGGAGGGGCAACAAAACCAGCTACTCTGGAAACTGGTTACGAATTACAAGTGCCATTATTTATTAATATCGAAGAAAATATTAAAGTAGATACTCGCACTGGGAAATATATGGAACGTGCTAAGGGATAGTCATGCAGTCCAATCAAGTCGATAGATCCAAGTATCCGGGTGGACTGATCACCGGGGTAATGCCAGGCTCGATAGGCAAAGAGCTTGGAATAACTCCAGGAGACAAACTACTCAGTATCGATGGTCAACCCCTTATTGATATTCTTGATTACCGGTACTTAATTGCTGATGAAGAGCTTGAAGTCGTAATAAGTCGTGGCGACCAAGAGCTTCATTTCGAACTTGAGAAAGATTATGACGAAGACCTAGGTTTAGAATTTGAAGATGTTCTGTTCGATCAGATAAGACGCTGCAAAAACAATTGTGATTTTTGTTTCATTTATCAATTACCAAAGAAAATGCGACGTAGCCTGTATGTGAAAGATGATGATTACAGACTTTCATTCCTATATGGAAACTACGTAACTTTAGCCGGATTGAAAGACGAAGATTATGACAGAATTATTCGTTATCACCTTTCCCCACTTTACGTAAGCGTTCATGCGAGTGATCTTTCACAACGTCGCAAATTACTTCGTAACGAGCGCGCAGAGGATATAATTGAACGACTCAAATTTTTAATATCTCATGGAATAGAAGTATACACGCAAGCTGTAATAGTGCCGGGACTCAATGATGGAGAGACCTTAAGAAAAACAATGGTTGATATGGCGCAACTCTATCCTGGAGTGCGTGCTCTTGGAGTCGTGCCTGTAGGCTTAACTCAGTATCAGAGTAGACTTAAACGATTAAATCCTCATACTCAGGAAGAGGCTCGTGAATGCGTTCGTATGATCGAAACCCAACAAAAAGAGTTTTTAGCTTCCATGGAAACACCCTTTGTTCAAGTAGCGGATGAGTTCTATTTAAAGGCAAATTTACCATTCCCAAGTGAGGAACATTATGATCACTATGACCTATTAGAGAATGGTATTGGAACCGCCCGACAAATGGTTGATGATTTTTTTGAACACTATAACCCAAAGGAAGTTGCCCCCGAAAAAACTATCGGGATAATTACCGGAGAAGATGGTGGATTCATATTTCAAGAATACATTCTACCTTTTTTACAGCCTGAACATCGCTCCAAGATAAAAGTCTTCCCGATTAAAAATAACCATTTTGGAGAATCTGTTACAGTCTCGGGTTTAATAACCGGCGGAGATTTAATCGCACAACTGAAAACCGGAGAGTGTAATCATTACTTTTTACCTGATAACTGCCTAAAATTTGATCAGCCCGTATTTCTGGATGACATGGACATTAGCTCAGTACAAACTCATTTGAATGCTACCTTAGAAGCTATTGCCCCAACTGGTCAAGATTTGGTGGAAGCAATTTTTTCAACCTAAAGACTCTTCGGGGAAAAAAATATAAGATGGGCGCTTCCTCCATCGGTTGGCCCCAGACAGAAAATACCTTGATGCCATGCCTTGCTTCAAAGTACTGTCCTAACTTGTCTATTTCGTATTTTTTCTCCTCAGATAACAATTCATGCTCTTCCCCAATAAATAAGGCAAAATCCAAAATAGTATCGGAACCATTGATTTTACGCTCAGCATTTTCAGATTGTGACTCTTGAATTAAGACGTCTAAATCTTCCAATTTTTCACTATCAAATATATAAACATACGAACCTGGTAAAAGTTCGGAATCTCCATAGCCAGGTACTTTTCCAATGTATCTAGATGGCAGTTGATATAACAAATAATTACAAAACAAGCTCATGGGCTAGCCTAAAAAATCGATTGCTCCTAGACCCTGCCGAACTACTTCGACTCCATAATCATCTGCTCGAATAACAGTCGACGGCTCATCATGGAGAACTCCTCCATCAATTACTAAGTCTACTTTAGACCCGTAATAATCTCTAAGGTAATAAGCTTCTGCGCCAGAAATATCACTTTCCGGGTCCCCTGCCCCAGCAAAAAAAAGTGGGTTACCCAACTCCTCAACTATTTGTGAACAAATAGCACTATCCGGAATTCTAATTCCTATCTCTCTTCGCTTTGAATGAAGTGGTTTAGGCACTTCTTTAGTGGCTGGTAAAATCCAAGTGTAAGGACCAGGCAATAAGCGTTTCATATTACGATAAGCCATATCATTGATGAAAGCATACCTTGAGATATCAGTTATATCTTTACAAACAATACTTAACTTCTTAGTCTTCCCATACTGCTTAATTCGATAGATACGATCAAGAGCTTTTTTTGAAAAAATTGAACATCCTAAACCATACGAAGTGTCACTTGGATAAACAATGACACCGTCTTGGCGTAAAACCTCTACAACCCGACTGATCAGTCGATTTTGAGGGTTAATAGGATGTATTTCTAATATCACTTAGCATTCCTTGTACATTCAACAAGGTTTTCGTCTTTTTTTGTTGAATTGTGTATGCTTTTACCTTAGAAATTAGTTAGACCTCTCTGATTCTAAAATTTCACGAAGTTCGCCGGAATTTCCATGTAAACCCATCATCCTAGAAATCTCATCTCGAACTTGCCCATCTAAAAGTAATTCGACCTTGGTACCAGTAAGTTCGTTCTGTGTATATTTTTGAACCCTAAAATGCTTGTTTGCGCGCACAGCAACCTGTGGAAGGTGAGTTATGACCAAAATATTTTGTTCATTTTGATTTGCGATTTCAGCTAACATTTCTGCTACAGTATGTGCAGTTTCACCACCTATTCCCGAATCAATTTCATCAAAAATAAAAGTTTGAGCGGGGTGAACTTTCGAAAAAGTACGCTTTAGAGCTAGCATCGTTCGGCTTACCTCTCCCCCAGAGGCTGCTTTAGCAAGTGGAAGCGCTGGCTGACCCTTGTTGGCAGACAAATAAAATTGACACTCTCGTGGGCTTCTCAAGCTAAACACCCTAATACCTTCATTAGTCTGTACTTCCACTGCAGAATTTGAATCTTCAAAAGATACTACAAAAGAAGCATCTTTCATCTTTAGTCGAGAAAGTTGACTTTGTACTTGTGAACCTAAATCAAGAGCTGCAGTTGATAAATGCTCCTGTAATTCATCAGCTATTTGAATTAAGTCTTTACCCATTAATTCGAGATCATTGTCAAGATTTTCAATTTGCTTTTGCTCCTCTTGAAGGCTAAACAACTTATCTGCTGCTTGTTTTTCATAATCAAGTACCTCTTCTATAGTTTTACCGTATTTGCGCTTAAGCTTTTCTAAACTTGCCAAACGCTCTTCCGTATCAAACAATTCCTGAGGAGTAATATTACCTAACTCGCCTTCAAAAAGAGCTAACTGTTGACGCAATTCTTCTATTTGAAGATTAATAGCTTTAATATCATGAAAAGGACCTTGCAACTGTGAATCAAGGCTCGAAAGTGATTCAATTCGTTTCTCCAGAAGTAAAAAATCTCTGCACGCAGAATTGTCTAGAGCAGGGTCCAATAAATTTCGACAATACTCTAAGCCATTGTATATCTCTCCTCTGTGCACTAAACGTTTATGCAATTCTACTAAGGAATGTTCTTCATTGACCTCGGGCCTGACCTCTTCAATTTCACTCAATTCAGACTCCAATTGCGCGATTTCTCTAGCTAATTCTTGAGTTCGTTGCTCTGCAAATTGCTGTCGCACCAATTGAGACTTAAACTCTTTTACCTTCTGGCGATAAACCTCAAGCTGGTCTCTGACTTCATCAGAACAATAGCTTTCGAGAAATTTGAAGTGATTTTTAGCGTCAAGTAGCTGACCAGTTTGATGTTGAGAGTGAATATCAACTAAAAAAGGGCCCAACTTCTTTAAATCTTGAACTCTAAGGAGATTTCCATTCAAGCTACATCTATTTCTGCCACCAGGCTGTATAACTCTTCGTAAAACCCATTCACCAGGATCAAAGTCCAGACCTAGTTCGTCTAATAGTTCTTTTAATTTAGAATTTTTCTTTGGAGTGAATAAAGCTTCCACCAATACATCCACCGTCTCATCTCTTGCACTTCCAACCAAAAATTTAGATCCGCACAGCAAACCTAATGCTTGGAGCAAAATTGTCTTACCTGCACCAGTTTCCCCTGTTAAAACATTAAACTTCTCTCCAAAAGAAATTTGTAAATTATCAATCAGCGCAAAATTTTTAACTCTCAATTCTAAAAGCATAGTTCCTCCATGCGAAGGAGGCTAAACTACATCAAAAATAGAGTATTGAATAGAAACTTTGTATTGATTTAGAAAAAATTATTCAGTATCTGAACTAAGATGCAAACCAAGTGCTTTAATTAATCTCTCAGAGTTCGTTTTCTGAATTCGCGGAAGAATCAACTCGCAATCTTTATTTAAAGTGACGATTATTTGATGAAAATGACCCTCGGTTAGCAAGTTAACATCACTAATTAATGGAAGTGGAAACTTAACAAATTCAGCTCGTCGATAAGCCAAGGTATACCTCAGAAATAAAAATACATGATTCTTCGATACGATAAACATCAAGTATTTAGGTGCTGCAATCGATGTAATCAAACTTGATACATGATCATATTCATTCTGCCTGAGTAGCATAGAATTTATCATATTCAACTGAACAAAATTCTCGTAATTTACCCCATCTAATGATTTGACACCGTCCAAAAAAGGCTTATATGTTGGTGAAAAATAACAGAGTCCATATTCCTGAATTTCAAACTGATCATCCCCTAACATATCGGAAAGCATTTCCTGAGTATCCATCCTCAATGCACTTAGCATCGGGAGGTTATCTCCGAAACGCCCCCCCCAAACTCCTGTTTTTTTGAAATCCTGAGTTCGCTTTTGTAATTCGCGATTCAACTCGTGAATAGTACTTTCACCTTCATACTTTAACTTGTAACGTGATATCCCAAGCTCCGAAATAAAGGAAGTGCTAATATTATCCATATTCTCGGCACCTGAAAACTTACCAAGATCCTCTTCTTTGAATTGCATCCCTTTGTATGCTGCCAATGCAATCTTAGCTATACATTTAATTTGAAAGTCTTTATCCCTCTCAGCTAACCTCAAGACAGTATAATGCTCTTGATTTAACTCTTTCTTCATTTGTTCTATCATCAGTAACTTTTTCTCTGGGTTAGCCGCTAAAAAATTTGTTACATCAATTTTTTCAAAATATTCAGGCATTAAATTATCGGGCGTAAAACCCTCGAAATCTGCCTCGGTTAATTCGGTAGATAATTTCTCTTCAGATAATTCAGAATCTTGAATTTGTGCAAAAAATCCATTTTGCTGCGCATCGAAAAAATCTATCTTATGTTGTAGTGACTGACGTAACCCACTAACTGAATCATCACTTTCTTCAAGCATTAAAATATGCTCTCTTATATTACTTATTATCTGGTCATTTTTCGTAAAATCTGCAAGTTTGACAAGTAGCTGAAGAGACTCCTCAGATCCTATTTCTGTAATTGCATAAAAAGCTGATTGCTGTTCCATTAAATCATCAGATTCGATCATCTTTTTCAAAGGAGAAAAAATATCTACATAAGGTAAACATTTTAATGCAATTATGGCATTAGCTCGGGCTCGGTTATTACTATCATCAAGATTTAAAATTATTTGCGGCAAAAACTTCGGATTTTCAAAACGACCTAGAGCTTCGATAGCATTGGCCCGTAATCTCGGAACACTACTGGATAGAAAGTTTTTAATAAGAGGAACCGCCGACTCTTGCTTTACCTGTCCCAAGGCCAATATCAAGGATGCAATTACATAATTATCCTCTTCAAGCACTAATCTCTCTTCTAACTCTTTGTATTTATCCTCAATTCGTCCTTGAACAATACGATTAATTTCTATTAAACGAGTCCTTGAATCTTCCGCTGAAAGAGAGTTTAAATTTTTAAAAGAATTAGGATCGGTTTCTATTATTTGCAAGTAGTCCAGAATTGATTCTTCTTCATCAATAGCGTCCAATCTATCCAGAAGTAGATTTGCCTCCGTAACACCATTTTCAGCCAGTTTTTGTAATGATTTAAAAGCCATTTTTTTGACCGCATCATTTTTGTCTACTAGAAGAGAACTTAAAATGTCCAAAACCTCTGAGCTTTTATACTCTCCAATAGCAAAAGCAGCAGAGCTTCTCATCCAAATTTCCTCGGATTTAACCATTTCTTGAACAGATTCAAAAACAATCTTTCTACCTTGCAATTTTAAAGCTCTTATTGCGTTAGCCCGAATCCTATTATCTTCATCTCGCAGCGCCCTGATAAGGTATGGTAAAACCTCTCTAACTCCTAAAGAACCAAGACTTTCAATAACTGAAGCACGCACACGACTATCAGAATGCTCTATATAATTCAGGATTACATCTATATCTCCAACCAAGCCCACCTTACCAAGAGCAATTAAATTTGTTGCCAAAAAATAATTATCCGACTGATCCTGATTGAGTTGTTGAAGTAGGTATTCTCGGCATTCTGATGGATATTTAGACTGACCTAAATTTAGAATTGCTGCATAGGATTCAACTTTCTGTGAATCACCTAAAAGTTCAACCAATTCGTTAAAGGTTTTTGATTCAAAATTGAAATTACTCTCTTCCTTAAAACGTTTATTTATATGGTAAAGGCCCTTTCTTGCCAAAAACCTAATCTGTACTTCTGAATCTCCTGAAGCAATAGATTTCAAAATAGGAATAATTGCTTTTGAACCCTTTTTAACCCAGTAAATAACTTGTTTTTGCTTATCTAATTTCGATAGAACTGAAAAATTCCGCAAAACTCTCTGAATTTTTTCTTCCATTTTTTCCTTCTCGCGACGTTTGGTCAATGGAATTTCAAGTATAACTTAGCAAGGTTTAGAATTACACGAAGCTGTCAAGTTTCCTTGAAACTTAAATAGACTACGATTTTCAAACGTACTAATGCAGGAGAAACTTTTTACGTTGCGTATCTTGCATCGTAGTCTGTAAGGGCTGCTCTATCTCATCAAGTATTTTATCTTCCAAATAATTAGAAGAATTAAAAATGGCACGCGCTCTTACGAGATATTTTTCACCAGGCTTCGCCCTGAAGTTATAGAAAAATATTCTATGCCCATCTACCGGTATTGCGGTTTTATCCTGCGAGGAAAGCCGTTCCTCTCGAAAAAACACGACGCTTGAACCCTTTAATACACTAAATTCTAAAAAAAGCGCTGCATCTCCATATATTCCGGTGGGAATAGAGTGACCTGCTCCTGTATTACTGGCTTTCAGCTGTATTTGACCGGTCAATTTACTGACGTTCAGATCTAACTTTAGACAATTGTTGAAGTCAATTTCAAATGTATGCGAACGCGAATCTTTCTTATTATATAACTTGTGAAAATCCGATATAAATCGACGCTTGTAAGGCATATGACATTGCTGGCAAGAAATATTTTGCTCCTTAAACGAGCTTACTCTCCATTGCTCCACAGTTTGTTGATGACAAGAAATGCATGCCAACTCAGTCCTCAACTTTTCTTCTTTAAATGTACGATGAGGTGCATTTGAACCTAAAGTTCCCAGAGTCCTATTACCAACCACATGGCATGCTGAACAAGTAACACCCTCATGAACTTTCCAACTACGAGCTTCCGGCCTATTTGCATCAAAATTCGGAGCTTCCGGTGCATGGCAGGATACACAGCCTTTGAAATTGAAATTATCGGACTGTTTTTTGAAGGCCTCTGAGTGTGTTGATTTAGAGTGAAAAGATTTTTGCCACTCTGCATGAATTTCGCTATGACAAGATTTACAAGAATCGACACCTGATACACCCTCATGATATTTCACATTAATAACAGATGGCAGTAAATCGACTTTGTCAGGCATTTTCGGCACAGGAATATTGCCCAAGGGTGTCCTTTTTTTGCTACATCCAAGCAACATAATAAGCGCTAGACATAAGCAAAAGTTAAACATAAACCGCTTATTATTATAAAGTTTTGTACCCTTCAACACGTCAACTGCGGATTTTAGATGGTTACCAGATGTCTGTCAATTCTAAGATCAATCTAGTTATATTCTGAGATCAATCTAGTTATATTCTGAGAACCTTCAGTTCTCACCTTGTCAATCAATCTGCAAAAGAGTCATAATTGATTGAATGGAGGTGACTTGTGCTCACAAAGTTACGAGGTGGAAACACTTTGATAATGACTTTGGCTATAATGTTGGTTTTTTCTACTTTGACTATAGCGCTCTCGGAGCTTATAGAAACTCAAAGTATAGCCATCGATATGTTGATTGCGAAAAGCAAAACTGAGTATGCCGCCCACTCCGGTCTAATTCATACGGATACAATAATTACCGAAGACATTTCTACAACTGTAAATAATCCAATTAGTTTTAATTACAGACGAAAATTCTGTGTCGCTTGGATTTCTGAGGAAGGTTTTTTACGTTGTGACGACCAAGCAGAGCCACAAAAACCCTGCTGTGTAACCGATGCTAGCGGATTAGGCTGCCTGGTAGGTAATAGTCAAGGCACTTGTTTAGAAACTAATCAGTGGATAGCTACATACACAGCACGTTATGACTCTCTTCGTCAGAGTATATTATCTAGTGGCACTATAGAATTTCAGAATTTAAACCCGGATACTACTTGGGTAGGAAACAATTTAAGCTTCACGAAAACTAAAGAAGTCCCATTAGATTGGGAGTAGTTCACATGAATATGTATTTAACCAAAAAATCACATTTTCACCTAATTTCAGGTATTACATTAGTAGAATTAATTCTAACAATAACTCTCATTGCTGTAGCCATATTACCCGTAATTTCAGCACTCTCGGACATGACTGAAGTTGCACTAATACAGCGAGATAAAGTATCCGGTATGACTATTGGAACTATGGTCATGGATTCCTACCTCCATCAGTTTCAGCTACTCGATTCCTTGCATGAACCCGGATTTACAGCATACGAAACAATCGAAAAAACTTTCCCTCCTGTCGCTCTAGGAGGTGCTGATTTATTTAGTCCAGATGGCTTGCAATATAGAGACATTTTCATGAACGGTTCTTTCTACCGAACTACCGCCACGTTTACTCCCATGAATGGCACCGGAGGTTCAACGGATTTATCGACCACAGACAAGCTTGTATATCGCATCGACTTGAAAGTTTGGCGGATCTTGCATCCCTTACTAACTGATGACTTACAAGCCCGTTCGGATGGCCCATTCGATTCACCCAAATTTGCAAAGGGCGATGAAATAGTTTACGAATTGAGCAGCCTGTATTTACAAAACAATCAATTTAGCCCACTCTTCTCAGATTCCTAGATTGCTCCGACAGCTAATCAGGTTCGACCATATCAATTTGCAATTGTAGAGACTACCTAAAAAAACTTACAAATTATCTAGAAACTCCAGAAGCTCTTTTTCTGCCTTAGGTGGCTCTAATTTGACTACTTTATCTGACTTGATAGACTTCTTTTCATGCTTCTTGTCGTCAGCTGAAATCGGAATCTTCTTCTTACTTTCGGGAGCTGCTATAAACATTTGATCCAGAAAACTTTCAAAAGCTTGTTCGGAATTTTTCTTCTTACTTATTTTGTTGAGATTAGTTAATTGGTTTGGATGATTTTTCTTTATTTGAGCTGGCCTTGGTTTTGGCTTAACCTGCCTTGCCTCAGTTACCTTTTTCGAGTTCTTTTCAGGAATATCGAAAAGTTCGTTAAAAATTTTCTGAGTTCTCGGATCAGAACTACGTACCACGACATCTGAGCGTTCCGATGCCACCGCGTTTTGAGGACCCATCAAATTTTCAAAAATCTGTTGAGTTCTTCGATCTTTACTACTTATTTTTGATTTACGCTTGGCCTTTTTAGAACTCGGTCTAACCATATTATTAGCAATATCAACCCTTTCTCTCGCTGAGGTCATTTTTTTAGACTTTGTGTGGACATCCTCAACCTTATTAGCAGAGTACTTTTGAGATGAATCTTCTTCGACCATCTCGGGAGCCTTTTCCCAATCCATAGTCTCTTCTATTTCCGTAAACACTACCTTAGCTAAATCTTTCTCAAAAAAATCTTTTTCCCAAGAAGGAGTATCATTTTTTGATGAGAGTTCTGGCTGAAACTTTTTTACATTTTCGTCTTTGGATTCTACAGTTGGCTCTTGAATCCTTATATCTTTGGACTTAATAACTTTATGCGGAACATTTGATAATTGCAACTCTGTAGGCGGCTTAGCTACAACACCTTTATTTACTGTATTCTGCTGTAGCTTTTTAACATTTAATTCGTAAGATTCGCGTAGATACGAAGTCTTTCTAGGCTTCCTTTTTCGAACCTTCTTCTCGCCTGCTTTTTTACTTTTGGCTTCAACCTTATTAGACTTTGTTTTTTTCTTGCGTACTTTTGGTTCAATATCTCCCGTTTCAAAATCGCCCACTTTTATAAATTTGTCACGCTTACTGCTCGCATTACCAAGAGGAGACAATAACTCCATTGTTATAGCCTGCTCAACTACTGGCTCAACAATTTCCTCAGTTTCCTTCTTTTTAGTGACCTCTCGATTTTGAACTTCTGATTTAGCTTGTGAAATTTCTTTTTGCTCTTGAAGCGCAATTCGACGTCGCTCCTTTTCTTGTTCAGCTAATCTACGCTCTTTTTCTCGTTCCCGTTTAACATCCTCGCCAGTCATTATTCCCTCGATGGGCTGCTTTTCCCAAAGCTCAAGTAAACGTGCAATTCGAGATGCGCGCTGCCCTATTACTTTATCTGAAATGGCCTTATCTTTCATGTCCTGAACTTTTTGAGGTTCAGATATTGATTTATCTAGAGTTACACTATTATTGGTGCGAGGAGTAGACTTTTGATCATCTAGTGCTTCTTCATAATTTTTAGCTTCCTCTCGGATATCCACTTTTAATTGATCTATAAGATTTTCAAAGCCTTTTTCCGTACGTTCTTTGACTATTTTCTGTTCTTGAATTTGTAGCTTTGCGGCGCGATCCTTCTGTTTCAGTGCTGCTATCTTCTTAATAAATTTACTAAAGTCAATCTTTCCACTATCTGTATTCTTAGCAGTAAGATTACTATCAGATTTATTATTCTCATTCACTACCGCAGAGTTTGAAGAAACTATCTCTAGTTGTTGGATCTTACCCTTCTTTGAACCTGTCTTTGATCTTTCCAGAACAAGTTGTGCCTCCTCTGAATTAGGAACCTTGGTCTTACCTGATGGAAAAAATGCTAAACGCTCATCTCCTACAACCGCATTGTAAGTACTCGACTGAGGAGCATTTCGAACAATAGTGGGCGTGATAAAAATATACAATTGAGATTTCTCTTCTCCACTGGTTTTACGGCGAAACAATGGACCAAATATAGGCAAGCGACCTAGTCCCGGAATTTGATCGGCACTTTTTCGATCCGTTTCTTTGATCAAACCTCCAATAACTAGAGTTCTGCCAGAAGGAACTACTACCTGAGTGTCTATACTACGTTCATCAGTGATTGGAAACTCTGAAGATGTTTCTGTAACTCGAGCGTTAGCTTGATTAGTATCAACTACTGAGGTAACAATATTTTTAACTTCTTTTAATACTGTAATAGTGGGCTTAACAGCTAATTGCACTTCACGATTTGAATTAATTCTCGGAGTAACATCCAACTTCACCCCAATATCTTGATTTTGAATTTTTGACGAAATAACCCCATTGTTATTCTCGTTAATTACATAGGGAAATTTTTCAGTAACATCAATTACAGCTTTTTCATTATTCAATACCATCAACCTCGGATTGTTGATTATATTAGAATTACTATGCTCCTTAATCCCGGTAGCTCGAATACTTGTAATATGTGTAGGCTGCTTGTAATTGAAAAAATTAGTTACATCTGTCGCTAGGGTAGTAACCAACTGGTCGGCATTGTCCGGACTATTGGGGTTCCAATCAAAAGTCGTGTTCATCCCTAAACGCTTGGAATCATTTTCTGTTAAATCAACAAAAATAACATCTATAAACACTTGTCCTCGCGGTACATCTACAAAAGCAAGTGCTTTTTTCATCTTCTCAAAACGGCCTCGCGTATCAAAAACCAGATAGCGATTGGACTTAGCATCATAAGAAGCCTTACCGTCTTTACTTTTATACTTGTCAACAATGTCTTTCACCACCGAATCATCAACATAATTGAAGCCTAGATAGTGATAATAAAACGTTGAACTATCAGGGTCTATGTCATCTAGGTAACCCAACTCACCCAGTACTTTTTCGATTTTGTCCAAATTTCGCTGATACTCTGAAACAAATATTGTTTTTTTCTGAGTATTTTTAATTATTTTATTACCTTTGGTGGTAGCTATATTAGAGATCAACTCATTAGCAAAATTAAAATCTGCATATTCTTTTAACTTAAAAAATCTTTCTGTGAGAAATGATCCCTCTCCTTTGCCCCGTTCCTGCAAATAAATAATACCCGAGCGTTTCTCATAAGTTAAATTAGCCTGCTCAAGAAGAACCTGAAACACAGTCTCTAAAGGTAAATCATAAAGGGATGCTTTCATCTTCTGGCGTCCGGAAACAGCTTTGGACACAATATTAAGTTTGAATTCTGATGCAAGACGATCCATCAAAACTTTTACTTCGATATCATCAGCAATAAGATTTATTCGCTGTTTACCTTTTATACCAAATACAGACTCCGAAAGAACCGGTGAGGTATCATCTGGACCTAACACATCTAGATCATCAGTATATAAATCTTTTTGCTTCGCAAGTTCAGAATATGCCTTCTTCGATTTGGCTCGACCGGCTTCATCGCCAAAAATATCTTCGGTACCTAAGGTAGTTAGAAACTTTCTGCCCCCCTCATCAACCTTTGACACACTCTGTGGTGTTTTGCTTAAGTTCTGTTCAGAATCCTTATTAGTCGCTTCGGAAGACACGGTTTGCTGACTATTATCAGCTTGCGTTCGTACA
>CAZYUV010000070.1:0-13411 GCA_964650625.1 uncultured bacterium | reverse complement strand
CTGTAGGAAAGGTAGCCAAAAAATATAACGTACCGCTTAGAACCGCTGCGTTCATCGTAGCAATTGGCCGTGTTGGTAAAGCAACCGTATTAAGTGGACTGTAATAAGTTAGGAGTTTACCGTGGAAGCATCTGTAGAAGAACTTAAATCGAGTTACCATACAAACCCTATTTTTGAGTTTTTCACCCAAGAAGAGTTTGATCAGTTTTTGAGAATGACAGACATACTTATATATGAACCTAACGAGGTAATTTTTGAACGAAATCAAGACCCCCGGGGTCTTTACGTTATAGTTGAAGGTAAAGTTAAGGTAACTCAAACCAAAGAAGAAGGCAAAGCTCCTAGAGTGCTAGCAGAACTAGAGGCTCCTACAGTTCTTGGTGAAATGGCACTTCTGGAAAAACGTCAACGCACCAGTACAGCTACTGCGAGTGTGAGAACTACTGCCCTTCTTTTAGGTAAAGAACGATTTAATGACGCACTTCACAAAAATGAGTTAATGGCATTTAAACTATCTCATAATCTTGGAAAAATTCTTACGAAGAAGATCGTCAGGATGAATAAACATATGATGGAAATGAAACAAAGCTTCAAGGAGTTTTCAAATTTCAAAAATTCATTGTTTTCCGATTGGAACTTCTAACACTTAATGAAACTTATCTACGACTTGATTAGAGAAACAAACCTCTCACTGGCATCAGTATTGTTTCTTTCATTTTGTAGCACTAACCTTGCAAATACTGACTTTACTAGAACACCTGCAGAGTTTTCTAAATTAGTAGAAAAAGGACATGTGCCAACAATTAGGAATCCAAAGAATCACTCAAAATTAAAACCTCTGAGTCTTGTTGATAGTTTTGCCATGAGTTCTAACTCCACAGACTCTGGCACAGCAACTACAACACCCAATTGGGTATCAGATACACCCATTCCAGCGGAATGGCTACAACCTGATTCCAAATTTAATGAATTAGGCATTCTTAAAGTCCTAGACAACACAAGTGAAGTACCAGAATTTAAACCTCAAGAAGGTCTTGTGATGTTTCGGAAAAAAGCCAAATCTTTGCCCATAGGACAACACATTAAATTCATTGAGATGGGTCTTAACAGTAATAATCCGGCTATTTTCGATTATTCACTTCAGTCTATTATTAGTGAGCGTCATCATGCTGCTATCACAATTTTATCTAAACTACTTAAACAAAAAAATTTCAGCAATGAAATCTACAGCAAAATACATAAAGCACATCGTCAATTGATTTTTTATTCTCTAGCCAGAAGTCAGAAAGCCGCCTACTTACAACGTATTTTTCTTGAAGATAATCCAAACGAAAATCGAGAGTTATTTCTGTGGGCAATCGAAGAATTTGGAGATGTCGCTGACCTTACACACTCTAATACTCTGATTCCACTAGAAAAGTACCAAGCTTTTCAAAAAAGAATTTCTCTTACTAAGATAAAATTAGAACTTAATTCAAAGTTTAAGGACCATCTGGATAAATTCATTCAAGCTACCCTTAATTCTGAACCCTCAATTCGCAATTGGGGCTTAAGTCATATTACAGAAAATAATAGTCTCAAAGCTGCTCGATTTCTTCTCCTTCTTTACGAGCAGACAAATATTGATCATGGGCTATTAGAGTTTGAAAAAATTCGTGAAGCTTTAGAAGTTCATCAATCTAAATTCCCAAAAATTTACTCATCTATTCTACCAAAATTCAATGAATCCAAAAATGTCGAAGTCGCTAACTAAAGTTCATCTGAAATGGATTTTGACATCAGAATTTTATTCAAAAGACAATTGTCTTGATGCCTGTTCTTTCTATGCCGATAGATATCTAATCAGCATGTTTCATGCTATACAGATTCCACAAACAAGGAGTATCTTTTGATTGAGAAAGAAGAGATTTCATTAAAAGCAGTAGACGACGTATGGAAAGATTTTTTAATGGAATTTGAAGAAGGAACACTTACACATGATCAAATATTAATCATAGGAAAGAACTTGTTCTTGCGTGGCCCGAACTTCGATCTTATAAAACTCAAAAATCTGGAAAACTTAATCCACTAACTTTATTCTTTACCGGGCTGTCCCACAGTAACAATAGAATAGATAATGACCAGTGCGAATAGAGCCGCACAAATGTAACCGGCATAAGCCAATATATATAGTAAATTCTCGCCTGGTTTAACAAACGATAAAAGCAATGAGCTTCCAATTAAAGTACTGCTGACAAGCAAACCTAAAATAGCTCGATTGAGAATTTTTTCAAAATTTTGAAGCCAAAATTCCAGTTTTGAATGGCGTACAGATGCCTCATGTTGATTCTTTTGCACGTTTTTCATGATTTGAAACAAATCCTTTGGAATTTCTGCCATGTAGTCATACATCAGCAAACTACTGTCTGTGACATGATTAGACATACTTTTTACTTCCAAACGCTTACGAATCATCTGCTGTACACGAGGTAATAAAAAGTCCATTAGATTCATATTTGCATTTAGTCGATTAACAACCCGCTCTAAACAAATTAATGCCTTGAACAAAAGACTTAATTGAGAAGGCAGTCGTAACTGCCCTCGTTTCAAAATTTCATCTGCTGCAGGTAGCAGTGTATCCACCTTGATTTCTTGCATCGTCAAACTACGATAAGCCAATATTAGATCTCTGAACTCCATCGTCATAGTCTCGTTTACACCAAGAATAGTTCCCCTACATAACTTGTTGAAAGAACGTGCTACTAATTCAAAATCTCCTCTACCAGCACCCCAAAAAACACGAGTCAATTGAGTCATATTGTCATTATCTAGCTGACCCACTAAACCAAAATCTAAAAATGCCAACACACTATTGGGAAGAACTCTTAAATTCCCCGGATGTGGGTCACCATGAAAAACCCCTTCGCTAAATACTTGCTGAAAAAAAGACTGAATCAATCGTTCAGCGATCAAACCTAAATCTGCTTGTATTTCATGCAAACCATCGAGATCATCTAATTTACAGCCTTCAATCAGCTCCTGGACTATTACCTTATTTCCTGAATATTGCATAAATACTTTAGGAATTTTAATCCCAGGATCATTCTTAAACATAGCTTCAAATCTAAGCATTAGTCGCGCCTCGCGACCAAAGTCCAGTTCCTGAATAATCTGGTGGATGAAATCACTGATCACCTGACTCCAATTTGCTGGATTTTCAGGATCCCCAAATTGATCTTGAATTAATTCAACGATGTAGGAGAGAACACCTAAATCCTGCTCAATGATTTCACGAATTTTAGGTCTCTGGATTTTAACAATTACGCGCTCCCCAGACATCAAATATGCCTCATGGACTTGGCTTATAGAGGCAGTTGCAACAGGCGAGAAATCGAAGCGATCAAAAATTTCTGCTAAGTCTTCTACGTCATAAAATTTTTTAAGTGTAAGTTTTACTTCTTCAGATGGTACTTCTCGTACCTGATCTTGTAATTTTTTAAGTTCATCAATATAGTCGGGAGCTAATAAATCATCTCGAGTAGATAATATTTGGCCAAGTTTTATAAACGTCGGGCCAAGTTCTTCAGCGGCTAACTTTAGTCTTTGAGCACGGCCAAATAAAGCAAACTCTTTTGAGACTAAACCAACTTTTTTCGCAAGACCTAAGGCCTGGTCTACTCGCAAAAAATCCAGTAAATCTGTAAAACCATACTTCGCAAGAATATAAGCGATTTCTTGGAAACGCTTGATATTGACAAAATTACGATGAATCTGACGAATATTCATGGGATTAGAAGTATAGCAAAGCTCCCTCCAAAAGGAGTGTTCAAAACTAAATTAAACTGATAGGTCTAAAGTCTGAAGGTGTTCGATCATGCACTTAAGTCTATTTTTTGACCCAGATGCTCTGGAGAAATCGTTTTGGTCGATTGCTCCGTTACAAGACTAGCCATCATCTCATGTGCCCGCAACGAATCTTTAAGAGCCTCCATGCTCATAGCCTGCAATGCGCGTAAATCGACGCCTGCACTTAGTGGTTCCATGGTTTGAGTCTAGCACGATCCTAAGTTAAAGGACAAACTAATCAAATTTCCTCTTCTTCAGAGTAGCTCGGTTCAATCTCAATAATTTTAGTTGGTTCATCCGCGGCTATTCTTGTCATAATTTCATCTAGTTGTTCCAGTTTCATAAACTCTACACTCTGAAAATGACTTTTAGTCTCGAATTTATTTCCCCTTATAATTAGGTATTTTTCGAGTCCATGTTCAGCAAAAAAGAAACTTTGATTAATTTGATCAACTCTACCTTCAAATCGAGTCCCATCATCTATATTTAAACGCAACTTAACAGGCCTTACATTCTGATCAACAACCTTCATTTGTGTCTTTTTGCTTAAATGTGTCACCATATCTGAATCTAGTAAATCCGATTGCTGAATAGTACGAGTCTGACCAAAAACTTCGCGTTTAGCGTTGCGATCCACTCGCGGTATGTTGAAATATTTGTTATACGTACCAGGACTTTCTTGCTCTAATTGCTCCTTTAGAGCCTCATCTGCAATTTCCTCTGAATCTGGTAAAGTCACTAATCTAAACATTTTTTGAAAGTATTCTGATTGGGACTTCTGAAATAACTGAATCTTATCAAAATGAAAATTAAGTCCATCATGATAGGGATAAATGAATCCTTTTTTTAATTCCGGAAGAATAATTTGATTATTAGCACTTACTCCACCATCAGCAGGCACAAAGCCTTTTTGAAAATCAGTCTTGAACACAAATAGTCCGGGACTTAGATTTTTTTTAATCGCAGTATTAGCTGTAACTATAAACAGAATTCCCTGTCGTGATTTAGGACTCTGTATATATTTTGTCGCTAATATTCTCGCATGTGCTTCAAAACTAGAAATACTAACTGCATTCAACAGCTGATCCACAACTTTTTGGTCGGCCTTGCCTACCTCTTCATCGTGAAATTTAAATGCTCGACATGAAGCTGTAGGAGCCAATGAGGGTCGCTTAGATTTTATTTGCTTGAGCATACTCTCCAGAAAAACTTGGAGACTTTCTTGACTAGTCTCCAGTTCCTGATGTGAGGCTATTTCAATTGCTTCTTTTTCTCCGTTGTCATGGACCACACAACGAAACATAGATAGGTAAACTAACTCCCAATCCATTCTAAATCCCCCATTGTTAAGCTTTTGAATATTGACGACATTTTTTCTGTAATTTCAAGAAGTTTTTTTTTTAAAAAAAACTAACATTTTTTTACCATAATACCCTTGCAATTTTCTCCAGCTATATTAGACTCCTGCCGTCGATTCGAAGGTGTGTTTGTAAAATTTTGCAAATCAACTTTCGCTTCATCGGCAAAGATACTTGATAAAACGGTTTCGGTATATACATTAAAGGTGAAAAATATGATTCCAAAATTCCTCTACTCTTCTCAGTTAGATCATAGTGGTAAAAATCTCGTCGCATTCCCTGTATATGAAGCAAATTTAAAGACCGGAGAGATTATTGCCTACAACACTATGAAACAAAGTAGAGGTTCGAAGGAAGCTTCACAGCATTCGCCGGTACGTCATTGAATTATATTCATCTAACGTTTGTATGTGCAGCAAATGACACATAATCTGCTCTGGACTGAGAATGGTCGGTTGTTAATCCAGAGTTCAGATAATGCAATAATGAGAACGATATCTGGGTAGTGCTCAATAACCGTATCCACTAACTGATGAATGAGTCTCTTATCAAAAAAGCCTACTAGGGCTACTTTTCTTTGTTCAGAGCTGCATCATTACTTTAAGCACTAAAGAGTAAAGTCCTCACCTAGGTAGATTCTCTTAGCCTCTTCATTTGAAATGATATCGTCTACCCCACCAACAACCAATATACGGCCTTTATTCATTACATAAGTCCTATCAGTTATTTTTAATGTTTCGCGCACATTATGATCCGTTATTAGTATTCCTAGATTACGTTCATTTCGCAGTCTCTCTATTATCGACTGAATTTCGGCCACTGCTATTGGATCAACACCTGCAAAAGGCTCATCTAATAGCAAAAAGCTAGGTTCTGTTGCCAATGCTCTCGCAATTTCAGCGCGACGTCTCTCACCACCAGAAAGAGAAACGCCCAAAGTCTTCGCCACGTGGGTCAACGAAAGACTTTCCATCAACTCGTAAGCTCTTTCGCGGCGCGCTTCGATACTTGGCTCGTAGAATTCCAATATACCTAAAATGTTTTCTTCGACCGTCAAGTGTCGAAATACCGAAGCCTCTTGGGCAAGGTAACCAATTCCCATTCGAGAGCGTTGAAACATCGGAAATCTAGATATATCTTTTTTATCTAAATAAATAAAGCCATTGTCAGGTCTTACAAGACCAGTAATCATATAAAAACTAGTAGTTTTTCCTGCTCCATTTGGACCAAGAAGACCTATAATTTCGCCAGTCTTAAGCTCTAAACTTACACCTTCAACTACGCGACGTCCTTTATAAGCTTTTTGAATATCTTGAACTTGTAACTCACGATCAGCCATCATAACCGAGGCTTCCCTCCACGTTACCCATTAGAATCGTACGTCTTTCTTTCAAAAGATGTAAAATCTTATTTCCAGCAATTTGATTAATTGCTTTACCGTTTTCATCATACTCGAAGACTTTAGCTCTATCTATCAAGTAAAAGCGATCATTTTTTTGATAGTAAATTAATCTCTGACCAACTCCTCCTAGCGATTTACTTTCTAGGAGTACATCCTTTTTGACTAAGGCCTTTTTCTGCTTGTGCAAGTATTCTAAAAACCCACCTGTCACAACCATTTCTTCCTTTAGCTGAATCCCATCCGTACTCATTTGAACCATACGAACATTTTCCATGGCTTCTATTTTTTCCTGTCCCTTGAAAAACTTTATTTCCACAGCGCTAACTTGATTTACAACTTGACCTTCAGATGCCTTTTCAGTCAGTCTTGGTCCTTTTTGAGCAATAATTAGAATGTCTTTTTCACCCAGACTTTTTAGCGTCTCATTTCCTTGAAGATAAACTCTAATCTGGCCACTCTCTAAAACAAAGTCAGGGTTACTCAAGCGCACATTACCTGTCGCGAAAGCTTCTTTCTTTTGCTCCATATAAAGAATTTTATCCGCCTTTAATGATATACCTTCGCGAATAACCTCAGCATTTCCTTTAAGTACTAGTTCACCCGTTTTTTGATTAACAAAAGAATAAAGAGCTCGCGTTTCCACACGAGAATCCGTCTGATTAGCCCAGCAATTACTATATAAAGTAAAATACAAAAGACCCCAAAAAATTATCCGATTATTCATCGAAAAACTCCTTATTCATTTCATCCAACACAAGTTGTGGATTTTCTCTAATCACAGTTCTCATTGGACCATATATTTCGCCCAACTGCTCATTACCTTTATAGGTAAACGATTGCCCTGTCATTACAGTGCTATTTTTAGTATCTACTATTTTAAAGGGACCTGGCGAAACAAATTGATTCAATGCCGGATAATAAAGTAACTTTTGTGTAAATATCTTACGAATATATCGCACATCTTCAACCTTTTTTCCAAGACCATGTTCATCATGACCAACGGCCAAATTACATTCTACATTACCATCAAGCTTAAAATAGTCTGGCTTGGCATCAATATAAGAACCTCTTTGAGCTAGAATTGCGATCTCTTGCAAATACTCAACCTCTTGATCATATATGAGCAAGTTTACAGGGGCAATTCGAGTAATTTTCTCTTTTTCATCAATTTGAGCCTTTGTCCCAAATAACTTGAAACGTAATTTTCCGTTTGGATGATAGGCTTGTAAAATAACATTATCCACTTCAATATTAGGAATTTCTTTATTAACCAGATTTCCTGCGAGAGTCATTACCTGCACAAAATATTTGTCGTGGAGGAGATATAATCCAATGACAACAAATGTCATTATCAGCCAGGGAGTAAATTTAGCAATCATCTCAACCTTGAATATTCTGAGAAAGAATCGGTAAATCATTCTCAATCAAACGATCAATCAGCTCTCGAAGCACCCCTTCCCCGCCTTTTTTAGTGAGAATTAGATCAGCATTTTTCAAAATTTGTGGGACAGCATCACTAGGACAACAAAATAGCCCTCCTCCAGCTTTGATAAGTTTCTGGGCTACTATATCATTGACATCATCACCAATATACACGGCTTCTGCGGGGTTAAGGTCGTGACGATTTAATAGCTCTTGAAGAACCACTTTTTTATCGGAAACTCGCATATGCAGCTCATTAACTCCGAGTTGCTTCATGCGTCCCTGCAATGGCTTACTACCTCTACCGCTAATTACCGCAAAAATTACCTCAGCTTGTTGTAGTAATTTAATACCCATACCATCTTTTACATTAAAATTTTTATAAGGCTCTTCCCCATCAGGTCCAATAAGCAACTTGCCATCATTCATCACACCATCAACATCCGAAATCAAAATTTTATAGTGTAATTTAGCCATCTATTCCCTCTGTTGTAGATCCCTAGTGAAATTTCTTGAAGCACATTTGAATTCCATAGCAAATTTTTGCACTCACCAAATTCTTCTTATTTAATTTTGGCTTGGATAATCTCATGCAAACGCAGAAGTCCCACCAGCTTATCATTATCAACCACAGGCATGAAGGTGATTAATCGCTTATCCGTTTCCATATCACGCAATGCTTTCTCTGCTAGAGTATTGGAAGTAACCGTACGCGGATTCTTGGTCATAACGTCTATCACCGCTGATTCAAGAAAATCTTTAGACTTATGAATGACTCGTTTAACATCTCCGTCAGATAATACACCGGTTAGCTTTCCTAGCTTATTGTGAATCATTACTACGCCAAGGTTAGTCTCAATCAATAACTCCAGTGCATCACGCATGTTTGCATCTTCATTTAATAACGGTAATTCTCGCACCATTAAGTCACTCACTCGGGTAAGAAGTCTACGACCCAAACTACCTGCTGGATGATATTTTGCAAAATCATCTCGTCGAAATCCCCGAGCCGTCATTAAAACGGTAGCCAGAGCATCTCCTAGTACAAGTGTAACTGTAGTAGTTGCCATTGGGGCAAGACCTATGGGACACCCCTCTTCATCAACCTTGTATATAATCGGAGCGTCAGACTGTCTAACTAGAGTAGAATCGGGCCGCCCTGATATAGATATTACTGAATTCCCGAATAATTTGAGAGAGGGAAGTAATTCAACTACCTCCGTTTCACCACTATTAGAAAGTAGTAAGAATACATCCTCTTTTCGGGTCATACCTAGATCACCATGCAAAGCTTCACCAGGATGCATGAAAAAAGAAGGTGTTCCCGTGGAGGCCAAAGTCGCGGCAATTTTTTGTCCAATCAGACCGGACTTGCCCATTCCACTGACCACTACTCGACCTGAACAGTTAATAATTAAATCCACAGCTCTATGAAAAGCTTCGCACTCCAATACGTCTTCCAGATTGGAAATTGCTCTTTGTTGAATTTTTAATAGCTTTTTGGCCGCAACAATTTTCTCTGTTTGACTTAGATCATTATTCAAGAATCTCTCCATTTTTTACCACATCATCCAAGGCTTTAAGTTGAGTTAACAAGGCTCTCATTTTGCTAAGTGGATACATCGTCGTGGGGTCTGATAAACCCTCACTTGGCTTAGGATGGCACTCCATAAATAATCCATCGATCCCATTGGCTACCGCTGCTCTAGTCAAATTAGGAATATACTCTCGTTGCCCATCAGTAGAAGCGCCAAGACCACCAGGAAGTTGAACACTATGAGTTCCATCAAATACAGCAGGTACCCCATAGCTACGAATTACAGGAAAGGATCTCTGATCTACTACGAGATTATTATAGCCAAAACTGAAACCTCGTTCAGTAATAGAAACTTTTTGGTTACCACAAGATTCTACTTTCGAAATGATGTTACTTACTTCCCAAGGGGACAAAAATTGACCCTTCTTAGCATTGATCATCTTGCCCGTTTCAGCTGCAGCTTGCACAAGGTCGGTCTGACGACATAAAAATGCTGGTATCTGCAGGACATCAGCAACTTCGGCAACCATAGAACATTGCTCTGGCAAATGAATATCTGTGATGATAGGCACATTTAATTCCTTTTTTACCTCGGCCAACCAACCTAAAGCTTTTTCAACACCTGGGCCACGATAACCAGTAATAGATGAACGATTCGCTTTATCAAACGAAGATTTAAATACATAAGGAATCTTCAAGTCATTACAAATTTCTTGTATGTGACCAGCTACTTCAAAAAGTAATTCACGGCTCTCAGCAATACAAGGACCAGCAAATAGAACGAAAGAAGACCTTCCTCCAATAGACACCCCGTTTGCAATTTCAAAAGATCTGGTTTTAGGAATCATGTTTTTCCTCCATCTGTCATCAACAATGCATTGTACCTCAGCTCAGGCCGCAATCAAGCCAAAAAAACTGTTTAATAAAGGCAATTACGTTCTTGAAAATATACGTTGCTTGGCTGCTTTAACGAGTCCTTGAAATAATGGATGCGGTTTGTGTGGTCGAGAAAGAAACTCTGGATGAAATTGACAACCAATAAAATATGGATGATTTTTAAGTTCTATAATTTCAACCAAGTTTCCATCCGGTGATTTCCCAGAAAAAGTCATACCATGATTTTCTAGCTCCATTATGTGAGCATTATTTACCTCAAATCGATGGCGATGTCTCTCATAGACTTCATCCTCACCTTCGTAGACTTCATGAGTTTGCGTACCCTGGCGAATTTTACATGGATAAGCACCCAGGCGCATGGTGCCACCTTTATTATCATTAGATTTTTGATCTGACATTATATCGATTACTGCATTAAGACAGTTATTATCCACCTCTCTTGAGTTAGCATTTTTGATTCCGCATACATTCCTCGCAAATTCAATAACAGCACATTGCATACCCAAGCATATACCCAAGAAAGGAATATTATTTTCACGAGCAAATTTGATCATCTTGATTTTACCTTCGATACCTCGAATACCAAATCCACCGGGAACAAGAATTCCACCCACTTTTTCAAGCTGCTCTGGAGACCAATCCTCGGAGTCTACAAACTCTATTCTTACATTAGCGGAATGCTTCACCCCAGCATGTTTAAGAGCTTCTGAAACACTCATATAAGCATCATGAAGTTCTGTATATTTACCAACCATAGCAATAACTACTTCATTTTTGATAGCCTGCATTTTAGCTATATAATCAGTTAAAAAACTGGACTCATGATCTTTCAGGTTTAACTGGAAATGCTTCGCTACGGTTTCTAAAATACCTTGTTCTTTTAGAGCTTTGGGCACCATGTAAATAGAAGGACAGGTTAAGCACTCCAAAACAGCTGAAGGTTTAACATTACAAAATAGGGCAATCTTATCTTTAATATCCTGACTCAATGGCGCCTCAGTGCGGCATACTATAACATCAGGACTAATACCTATACTGCGTAATTCCTTCACACTATGTTGGGTTGGTTTGGTTTTAAGTTCTCCAGCGCTATTGAAGAAAGGTACTAAAGTGAGATGTACAAAAAGAACATTCTCATAACCTAACTCTTGACGAACCTGACGAATGGTTTCAAGAAAAGGAAGAGATTCAATATCACCAACTGTACCACCTACTTCAACAATCAAAATATCCGAATCTTTTTCTCTTCCAGCATCTAAAATCCGAGCCTTAATTTCGTTTGTAATATGTGGGATGACTTGAACGGTAGCACCCAAATAATCTCCGCGTCTCTCTTTCGAAATAACGTTCCAATATACTTGGCCTGTGGTCACATTATCGAGTGATGACAAGTGATCATCTAAAAATCGCTCATAATGCCCTATATCTAAATCCGTTTCAGCACCATCATCAGTTACAAACACCTCACCATGTTGATATGGAGACATGGTACCTGGGTCCACATTAATATAAGGATCAAGTTTCTGAATACACACTCGCAAACCTCGACTTTTGAGAAGGTGACCCAGTGAAGCAGAAAAAATACCTTTACCTAGTGACGAAATTACTCCGCCTGTCACAAAGATGATTTTCATATTGACCCCTTATTTACGCTAGTTTTCTGGAAATATGCCTCAGCCAATTGTAAATCCTCTGGTGTGTCCACACCGAAACTCGCTTCATCTACCAGGTGAACAAAAAGATCATGCCCTGCTTGTAACAATCTTAACTGTTCTAATTTTTCAATACCTTCTAAATTCGAGATTGGCAATCGGGAAAAGTTCAACAAAATTTCACGGTTGTATAGATACACCCCTAAATGCCGATAACAATGCTTAAAATTTTGCAATTTTTCTCTATCATGCGGTATCGCTGATCTTGAAAAATAGAGTGCTCTATGATCATGACGGAGTACTACTTTTACCGTGTTTGGATCGAAGTACTCCTCAGTTGAAATAATTGGACAAGCAAGAGTACCTACCTCACAGTCTGATGCTCTCGAATGAAACTCTATTAGAAAATTATCTAGCATCTGAGGATCAAGAAAAGGCTCATCTCCCTGCACATTTAAAATCCACGATTCCTTACGATTGGAAGCAACTTCGGCAATTCGGTCCGTACCACTCTGATGATCTAATCCTGTCATGACAACTGGATAACCATTTGACTTTACTTCTTCAAAAATACGGTCATCATCCGTAGCAACAACAAAATCCGTAATTTGTTTACAATATTTTATCTGATCACAAACTCTCAATACCATGCTGCGACCTAGTATCTTTGCCAATGGTTTACCTGGAAATCGAGTCGACGAATAACGGGCGGGAATTACAGCAAGAGTGTCAGGCATAGTTTACCTTTCTAGAGTCGAGCCTTGTGATCTTCTAAGAGATCTTTGATCGTTTCAAAATTATCTTGCAGGTTCTTAAAATCTTGCACATTAGGCAAGGTCAAGTTTCGACGAGCATTGCGATCCATCTCATTTAACAACGAAGACATCGGTTCACCAGTAAGGTAAAGTATGCCCCCTTTGAATTTATGAACCTCCTCGGCAAAAGCCTCTACGTTTTCATTTTCAAAAGAGATTTTCATGGCCTGCATTAAAACATCACAATCTGAAGTCAAATTTTCGATAAGTTCAAGTTCGTACTCAGTATCACCATCGGTGATACTGTGCAATGCACTCAATTGTAAAAAATCGTCTGTCATACTGTCTCTCAACTAATTGCCGCTAATGGAAGCCCAGATTTTGTCAGTTTTAAAAGCCTCTGTCAACGCACAGTTTAGACCTTCCATCTTGATTATCTAATGTTTTGAGTTTATTTTTTGGCCATGAAAACTATGACTCTACAAAAAAAAGAAAAAATAGCGAATCAAGATACACCCGTCAATCTGGCTCCAGGACTTCTAAAACCTGGCATTAACATCTCT
>CAZYUV010000069.1:0-13445 GCA_964650625.1 uncultured bacterium | reverse complement strand
TGGTTCGCTGCTGGCTTTCATACTTTTCCCCTTTATTCTATTTCCAAAGTTAGGGGTCAACTTTTCAGCATTCTCTGGTGGTGTAATTAATCTTATTGTAGCTCTAAGTACTTTTATCGCCGGCTATTCTCACTTTCAGCAAAAAAAACTGGCCGCTCTATCGCTATTAACACTTTGTATAGTTTCGATCCTACTTGGACTTAAGTTACCGAGTTTAGCGCAAAATGCAGACAACAGATTATTTCGTGACCCCATAATATTCCGACAAAACACACCATATCAAAGATTAGTTATAACCAAAAAAGATCCGTTTACATCGGAAGACTACACTCGACGCTTAAAAGAAACTGGAATAAAATTATTTGAAAGTAGGAATAAACGATTTGAACTAATACGCTTTGAGGAAAGTTTCCCAAAGGACCTTCGTTTCTTTATCAATGGAGGACTTCAATTCTCTACTGTTGATGAATACCGCTATCATGAAGTTCTAGTCCATCCTGCTAAATTTTTAGCCCATAAAGTCAATCAGGCCCTAATTCTCGGTGGTGGTGATGGTTTAGTTGCCCGTGAGCTCTTAAAGTATAAAGATTTACAACATATTGTTTTAGTAGATTTAGACCAAGAATTAACAAACCTTTTCCAAAAAAGTGACTTAGCTAAGTTAAATAATTTTGCTCTGCGAGATCCAAAACTTCAAATTATTAACCAAGACGCAATTATATTCTTAAGAGAATTGGGTAATCAAAAGTTTCCTTTAGTAATTATAGATTTTCCCGATCCTTATAATCTTCATACTGCCAAATTGTACACCAAACAATTCTATGAATTAGTTAAAAGTATTTTAACTCCAAATGGTATTTTAGCGCTTCAGGCGACTTCCCCATTATTCAATCGCAAAAGCTTTTTATGCATAGGTAATACTTTAGAAGAAGCTGGATTTAATATTTTGCCCATGAAAGTAAATATGAGAACTTTCGAAGATTGGGGCTTTTATTTAGCTAGTGCCAAAAATACATCTTCAGACCTAAAAGCAAAATTAACGAAATTTGTACTAAAGCCTGAAATTCCAACACGTTTTTTAGACGAACAAGCCATAAAATCTTGCCTGAATTTTGGTAAAGATATCTTTTATGATCGTAGGAATTATAAATTTAATGATCTTAATAGACTTGTATTAGTTCAATATTACAAAGATGGGCTGTTTTAAAATCTAGATATACTTCAAGTTTTCTTACTAAGAATCACTTTTTTTGCATCAAATTTACGACCTAAAAATTGAGCACCAAGCGCTTCAAATAAATCAGGGTCATCAGTAGTGTAGATTTTTCGAATGCCTCGTTGACCCCTTACCTCAACAATCGGAATTGATTTAGCTACTAAACTGGAAGACTCTAAAACTGTAATACGATGGCCTGCTTTAGCCACAAATAGGTTGTGTAATAAAGGAAAATGAGTACATCCTAGTACTAATGTGTCAATTTTTTTCTGTTTCAAAGGCCCCAAATACCGCCTGATAAAGCGTTTACACTCGGGACTGCTTTGGAAGCCTTCTTCCACTAATGGTACCAGCATTGGTGCAGGGTTATGAAAAACTTCTAAGTCATCCCGTAATTTATTAATTTCTAGCTCAAATCTGCGGGAACGACAGGTTGCGCGAGTACCCAATACACCAACCCTAGACTTAGCAACCCGACAAACTTCGTTGACTATCGGAATTGTAACTCCAGATATTCGAGACCCTCTCTCACCATAATGTTTTTTTAATCTTTCTAAAGCAACATTAGAAGCTGTATGACAAGCCAATACTATGTGTTCACAGCCCTGCTCAAATAACCAATCTAAAGCCTCGCAACACCAATTGAAAACTGTTGCATCCGAACGATTACCGTATGGAACTCTTTGAGAGTCTCCCAGATAAATTAGATTAGTTTCCGCAGGTTGTTCGCGCTCAATAGCTCTAAAAATGGAAAGACCACCAAACCCTGAATCAAATACACCAATCATAGGTCTATCTTAACAGGTAAATTATCAACAATAGCCACATCACGAATTTTGACAGAGGCGAATATTCTAGATAACTTTCCGATCGATTCATTATGGCTCATACGTTCGTCAAAAATCCTTACTTGTACACCGGCAAAACCCTCATTTTCTAAAAGATCCGTTATGCGATCTGTAACCATTTGACTACTTAATCCAACACAATCCTGAAATTGATCTTTGAGAATCGTATGAAAAGTAAATGAAAAATCTTTTTCTGAAGCACTTAATAATGAGTTGGATGATGAATGAGGAATTCCATTTGAATCACGAGTGATCGCATGTCTTATTAATCGAACATCTGGAGAATAATCCTCTATGAGATGTTCAAGAATAAGAGCCTGGCGATAATAAAGATCGCTCCAGTAGACATGAAGTGGACGAAGTCTCACCAATATCTTTAAAAACCGCGTGACAAAAGCTTGAACAATTTCTTCGGGTAAACCCATGAGATCGCCAAAATAACTCTCTTGAACAACGAATCTATTAGCTATGGCTTTAGGTACTAACACAAAACCATCAACTCCCTGACGAATCAAATGTTCCCGATCAGAGAAGTTTAATTCTTCATAACTAAAACTGGCACTATGTCCCATTTCTAAAGGATCAAGAACTATCATAATAGTAGTATCATTCTCAGAACGAGACCGTTGGATCATTTCTAGTACACCATAATGAAAAAAACCTGTTGTGGGTATAATTCCAATAGTCCCACTAGCAGCAACGCTACCCACTTCATGAAACAGTTGTTCGAGATTTTCAAATATTCGCAGTCCCATTCTTGTCTCCTCAAACACTAGTCATACATTCAGCAGGATTTAAAATACGATCGCCAATAACAGAACTTTCTAAATGATGCAGTAGCGCCGTGTATTGATCAAAATTTGAAAATACCTCTAGAGGCTCTAGATTGGAATTGCGGAAAACTAGCCGAATTCCTTTAATTTTCGAATTTTCAAACCTTTCAACTCGTAAAATATCTTCCAAAAATAATTTAAATTTTTTACCGTTTCGATGTATCTCAAATTCTTCTTTTCCGGAGAAAACAAGGCGCTTGTCGTGAACTGATGTTTTAAATACCCAGTAACTGGGCAAAAAACTGAAAACAAAACCCAACCAGAAATATTCCAGAATTAAAAAAAGGAATAGAAAGCCACCATATGTTGCTAGTCCCAACCAATATGCAATACTACGCTCTAGAGGATAATTAAATATCAATTCTCTTGTTTCATTTGTGTTGGGATTTTCTGCGATATGCAATTTATTTTCTTCACTATTCAAACTCTCTAAATTATTTTTACGAATACTTGTCAGTTCATCGTGAATTTCCCTCAATTGCAGTAAACCGTTTTTATGCACCGGAGTTACATCACCTAGATACTTAGCCAAATTATTTTCCAGAATAATCAACAAATTTTGTTCCAACTTTGGTCGATCCCAAACTCTTAAAAATTTTGGATTAAGAATCAAATGACCACAGATCCATTGCATTAAACCGTGTTCACTATCGGTATTAAAATCATTGGCTAAGTCCAGTTCTTTAACAATAGGCAGCATTAATTCCATTACTAATTCATGCTCATTACGAAAATCTGAATTGTGGGGAGCGCCTCGAATAGACATAAAAACTTCTTGTATTAAAGTCTGGTCTAAACCCATTACTAAGGCAAGAACCTTAAAATCTCGTTTTAAAAAAGCGGGTTGGATATAAGTTTGAATCTGAAATAAATATAGATGACGAGCAAGTAAATCTAGTTTAGCTACATCCGGATATAATTTAAAACGGTAAGCACCAACTTTTTCAGAATCGCATCGTAAATCCACCATGCGAACAATCATTGGTTTCACTCGCTTAAATGCTTGGACATGCTCGCATTTTTCTAAAAACTCTATAATTTTCAGAGATTCCATGCCACACATTCTTTAAAATTCATAATTAACACCTAAACCGACAGAACTATGATGGCTTTTAATTTCATATTTTTGATCGTTGACATCAACAAATTTCATATAATTACCGTTTCCATCAATATGTAAATCCAGATTAGTAAGATTATTAATTTGATATTCTAACCCCAAACGAGCTACTGGAATGAGTTTATTATGAATATTTTCTTTCAATGACACACCATTAATATAATTGAGCTTACCACGCCAATTTTTTACCATCATAGCTACGTAAGGATTTATTCTACGTTCATCATTATAGCCTTTATAAAATTTCTTAAAACCCAATCCAAGGGTTTCAAATTTTGCTTGATTACCTATGGAGTCATTTGCTCTAGTCCATTCCATAAACCACTGGTCACCTCGTGCAGTATTCCTAGATAAATTAAAACTACTTTCATTTGTATAAGCTTTCAATTTACCTTTATCTCTAGATGTCCGCGCTCCAATACTTATAGACCAACGACTTTGTTGACCCTTCGGAGGTTTTAAAATCAAATTCGTTTTCTTTGCCATTTTCGCTTGCTTAAATTGTTTGGATGTTTGCATTCTGGCATTTCTTCCCCGTCGAGGTGTTTGGGTAATCATTTCTTTTGAATCTAAAATCTCAGAATTACGTCTAGTAATGCGATAATTCTGTTTTTTGGGCAATTTGGGAGGTTTTGAAAATAAGCGGCTTATGCCAGGTTGAAATCTATAAGCTCCTTTTTTCTTTGAATGAGAGCGAATATAAGATTGTCGCTTCTTTTTTTGCACAGCTGATTTATCAAAATGATATTCCGGTAAATCCAAAAAACGGGCTGGGGTTATTTTTTTAGGGCCACTTTCTGTAGTATCAAATTGTTTGTTAACAGATTTTCTCCAATCTTGATTATGTAGCTGAAAATAATGGTTTTTCGAAACTGAGGAGTCCACGTAATTTTTTGGAGAGTGGGGTCTATTCGATATTTCTTTTTTTATGACAGAGTTACGGCTTTGCTTTGGAAATAAGTTTTTCAAAAGCTTCTGTCTACTATTAATACTGCGTTTAAGTACTTTGTTTAAGGATTTTTCTTGATTTACCGTAATAAATTTCCAATCAGAAGTCTTTAACTTATCTTGTTCCGATTTTAAACTGTGTGGTTCTACTAAGATTAATATTTGTTGATCAGCGATAATGTTCGAACATAAAAGAGAATAAACAATAAGAATTATTAATTTTCTCGAATTTATACAAAGCATACTAAGGTTTTCGGATTTCGAACCTAAGCTTGAAATACTACGAAATTTAGAGCGATTTAAATAAAACAAAAGTTGTTGTGTTGCACCAAATTTTGTTCGTCTTACTATTATTTTGAACAATTGAAGTAGTCAGATTTCATTTTCTAACAAGAGTTGTTATCAGTTGACTCACTTGCCTTAAATCTTCAATTGACCTATTTAAGAGTACACCTAGCTCTGCGCAATGTTTTGCTAACTGCTGATTTTTAAGTGTCTGTCGGTCACTAGAAATTAATACTTTTATTAGAGTATTTAGCTGGATAATCTGTTGATTAGTTTGCGATGCTATAAGTTCTAGAATTTCAGACGCCTCATCTACTCTTTGTATTGAAACACTTAGCAAATTTTGGCTTTTATTAGATGAGTAAAAAGTTTCCTCAAGTATTTTTATCAAGGAGTTCAAATACTCTTCAATGTTTGAGGAACGACCTAGAGAACTAGTTGATAGCTTAGCTATTTCATCTGCAACAACCGCAAATTCTCTACCACGAACTCCGGCTCTAGCAGCTTCAATAGATGCATTGATTGCAACAACATCTATCCTGTTAGATATTTCGCATAGTGAGTCTACTTCCGTTTTTATCTCGTCTGCAAGGTTTTGAAGCATGCTTAGCTTAGAGTTCATATTTCCGACAGATGAGAAACTCGATTGGATACTATGCATTGTATTAATTAATACATCCTTACTTTCATTCAACTGCTGAGAATTAGAACTACCCAAATTAATAGATACTTCAACCTGATTTGATAGTTGCCTTATAACATCCGACTGTTGATGGACCATCTGAGAGAGCTCCTGTCCAACATTTAAATTCTGGTCTGACACCTGACCTATAACCTGGGTACTTTTTTCGATTTGAATGATTGCCTGTTTGAGAGGATTTATAGTGCGTTGCACCACATATACTACCAGTAGAATACTGAGAATTAGCAATATAAAACCTGTACTAAATATGGGTCGAAAAACATCATAATGAGGTATTATTGAACAGAGAAACCCAGGACCTATTTCCTTTGGAAAAGGTATTGATTTCATCGAAATAAAATCACCGCCTTCAAACTCAAAATTAACTTCTGAGTTTCTCGCCTGAAGCTTATTATAATAAGGTTCTTTAATTCCAAAACCTTGGAAAGTTTTTGGACTCTTAATAAATACCGCAGACTCATTAAAACCATATGACTTCAATACGTTTTGATATTCAGTAAGTTGTCTTCTAAGGAATCCAAAATCCATTATGAAAATTAACTTAGCGTTTCCTTCCATATCAATATCCCGAGTGACTAAATAACTTTTGGTAGATTTCCACCAATATGAAAATTGAGAGTTTTTTATCAAATTATTGATTTGAATTTTAGAAATTGTTGACTCTTCTGTGGTAATCCATTTGCCCGAATCCTTGAAATAAATCCCACTTTCCTGAAAACATTTAGTTTGTGTAAGAAATTCATCTAACTGCTTTGAAATAGACGTATCTGTTAGCATTTTCGATTCAAACTTTATATTTTCAAAATGCTGATGACAACCTCTCAAAAAATTGGATATATTTTGATGATAGCGGCTTCCCACCAAATCTACTATCTGGCTAGATTTATTAATTGAAAGTTGATGAAGCTCATTTTCGTAATAAATCAATAAAAAAGCAGCAAAAACAAATACCGAGCCGAAAACACTAAAAACAAGTCGATTTTTAATAGATTGTTTCTGTTTCATTGTTGAATTAATTTCACAGCAAAATCCCACAAAGAGGGAATACTAAGAATCGAACCACGGTATTTATCCGTCTTAAAAGTTCGCTTGGATATCTTTGCGCCATCTTGCGAACTACAATTAATCTCATTAAAACTATCAATACCACACAATTGATCTACGTCAAAAGTAGCTTTAAATCCTTGATATTGAATAACTATTAATTTATTTGGTTTAGTTACATTCTTTACGTCTTTAATAAGGATTTCCCGTAAATCTAAAACCGGACAAATCTCTCCACGCAAAGAAATTATTCCGCGCAACAAATTTGGATAACCAGGAAGCGGAGTAGGAATTTCATATTCCATTACTTCTTTTACGTAATTTATGGAAATAGCAAAATGATTTTGCTGCCATCTAAATATTAAATAGCGATCTGTGTTAGCACTATCATAATTTACATTTTTATTACTATTCAGCATACGCAAAAAGAGTATCTACGTCTAATACACCAGCTAGCATTCCATTCTTTAATGTAGCTGCACTCGATATTATCCTATTTCTTTGAAGAAATGGATTGCGAAAAGGTCTTACTACTACAGCTTGCTTTCCAATGATCTTGGGTACTTTAATCACTAGCCTATTTTTTACATTAGATTCCACTAGGAGAGAAACCATATCATTATCCACTGGATGTTCTAAAATTTTAGTTAAGCTTACCGACGGAATTTTCTCCGTATTATTTTTAATTCTGAATAAATTTCTAATTTCAGATGAAAATCCCTCTTGAGTGCGAAATACTTTTAATACACTATTAACCGGTATGAGGTAATTTAGTTGATTCGATTGAATTAGAAGAAAATCATCACTGTAAAAATCAAGTGGCAAAACTAAACGAACAGTACAACCCTTATTAAGAATAGACTCTATCTCTAAATAGCCTCCAATCCTTTCTACCTCAGCAGCCACTGCATCCATACCCGCACCGCGACCTGAAATATCACTTATATGTCTTTTTGAGGTAAAACCTGGCGAACAGAGGATTTCTTTTAATTTTAAGGACGAATCTAGACCCTTTTCTATTGCTATTTTGCGAATATTATCTTCATCTATTCCTCTCCCATCATCACTTACTTCGAATAATATTTCATTTCCTCTGCAAGTTACTGAAATAGTAATTTTTCCATAAACTGTTTTACCTAATTTCTGACGTTCTTCTCTCGTTTCGATACCATGATCCATTGCATTTCTGACCAAATGTATTAGGGGTGTTAACACGGAGTCTGCAACTGTACTATCCACTTTGGTTTCAGTTCCGCGAAATTCTAGATTTACACTTTTCTTTAATTGCTTTTGTAAGTCATAAACCTGCTTAGAAAAACTTTCAAAAAGAAGTCCTATTGGAAACAATCTCATATCCTGTATTTGATCTTGCATACGTAACACTGAATTTTCCAAAAATCGTAAATCTTTCTCTAAATTATTTTCTCCCTGATATTTACCAAGTAATTCATTTGTATTCAGTTTTATTCTCTGCACTGTCTCTATTAATTCCTCTAATTGCATTACAGAAACGCGAACACTTTCTCCAAAAGCCAAATGATTTAAACTCACTGGCAAAATATCCTCAGAGGAAACTTTTTGAGAAAGAGTCAATAATCTAATTGAAGCAAGAGATTTTGGTAGATTTAAGTTTTCATAATATGGTTCACGCCCTTGTATAAATCGATCTAAATTATTAAATAAAATTTTTAGGATATCGTGAATCCTTAGAATACAATCAATTTGACTATCATTTAATTTGCTTATCCTACCGTCAATAACTCTTTGAAAAAATGACTCGGTTTCATGACAGATTTTCACGTAAACAATTGCAAAATTTGAAAAGAAACTAGCAACTCCCTTCAAATTGTGAATAGATCTATAAAGTTCTTGAGCTACCTCTAAATTAATTGGTCCAGGCGATATTAAGTCTATTAATGAATCCCAAGTATTCATTACTACGCGACATTCATTCATGAAACTTTTCATCTGCTCTAAATCAATAGAAGTTGTTACACAATCTCGAAAAGTACCATCCAAATTATGTTCCAGATATTCATCACTTACTATTGAATTAAAAGTCGTATTAAATGCATAAGTTTCTCCATTCAATAGTATTTTGAATCCAATTATTTGATCTCTAATTATTTCATTTAATTCAATAAAATCCGTTTCAACAGGTGCATCAGCAAATCTCAAATATTCCAATTTATCGTATAGCATCCTAATACTGTCTACGGCAGATTCATTCTTGTCTACTTCTGCAAAAGTTAATACCTTAAGGCACAAATCGCTCAGATATGACCAAGAAAGCTCATCGAAATCTACGTCTCTGTCTGATAGACTAGACAATTCTTTAAAATAATCATTAAAAACTTCTTGTTTATAAAATGGAATTTGTGAGCTCATAAGCTTCTTGTATTAAGTTCCAGCAGAAGTTCTTCAGCTAATTCGCGCGTCAATCTGAAGTCTCGACGACGTGAGTTTTGAAACATCAATAAAGTAAAAGAATAAACATTGAATTCGGTAAGCTTATGATAAATCTCACTAGCTTTTTCTAAATTCCCAATAGACTCCCACTTCCTCGCTATCAAAAATAAACATTCATCTTTTAAACAGGAGTCATTAAGCATATGTTTTCCGAAGTATTGGTCCATTTCAATTGCGTCAGCCTTATCCAAAAACATACATACTAAAGTCTGATAAATTGCATCGTCTCTAAGTGATGAGTTAGATTGCTCAACAACTTGGCTAAAGTATTCTATCGCCTTGTCGTATTGTCTAAAGTGATTTTGATAAATTCTCGCTATGCGATAACGAGAATTGGCATATAAACTATTTTCATATTTTGGAATAGATTCAAAAAGTTCAATAGCTCTTTGAGATTCTCCATTTAAATTGGACGTTATAACAGCACCAATATAAACAATATTATTTTGACGATAGTTGGAAACATAAAAAAATCCACCAAGTAAACATATCCCCATTACTATGTAAGCTCTTCGTGCCATTGAACGACTCTTATTACTAAAGTGGAGAGGTTGAAGCTTAGGGGACCAATTGATAAATAATTCAACAAACAAATACGTTCCAGAACTGAATATCATTAAGAAGTAAATATATATAAATTTAGAAAACAACTCTAAAGATAGCTGGGTAATTTGGCGGACTAGCCCCGCCTGACCTATCCAGTTGAAAAACCCAAATCCACCTAATGTCAAAATTAAAAACCCAGTCAAAAAAAGCAAAGGATTTAGCCAGATTTGTGCTATTAAATCATCTTTAAAAAAATGCTTAATTACTTTTCTATGAATGTATATATGCGTAATTGAAAATAATACACAGATTAATATCCAACTCATCATTAATGGAGGGTAAATAAATAGAAAAAGACCTTGATAGTAAATACATAATATGAAGGTCAACAAATAATGAATTAGAAAAGTTTTGAGTGAATTTTGCCTCACAGACTTACTAAAATTCATAAATGCATTATACAACGAGTTAAAATACTTATAAAATCGCTTTTCAATGGTTATTCACAAAGATATTCACACAAAAGTGAATAAAATATGAGATTTTTTGTATGTATTGTCGAATAGAACTCTATGTATCCTATTCTTATTAAACTCTTGTCTTTTCTATTAATAAGCCTTTGTAGTGCCCATATATATGCTTTTCCAGAACGAATTGAAGATTTTCGCCATAAGATTTCTAAAATAGACAAAAACAAACCTTTTGTTTTTTGGAGATTTCTTGAAATGTATACTGATGCAGAGCAACGAAGTGATCAAGTGAAAATCATGAAAGACTATTATGTTGGTTGCTCGGAAGAACGCTATCGACTACCCGCATTAATGTTCATGTACAACGCTTTTGACCCTCTAAATCCTGTCGAACGAAAACGAATGGTTTATTTTTTGAAAGAGCATTTATTCGAAAATCATGTTTTAGGTTTATTTCTCTATCGATATGGCTCGTATGAAACATCTCCTCCATTGAGCTTCGTTCAACTATATAAAATATTGGTGAGCCGTATAGCACATTTTTCTTTTCCCGATCTAGAAAGTCTGCATTTTATGGATCTTATGATTAGCCAAGAAATTACTCATAAAAATTTCAAAGGGATTCAAGAGTTATTAAGTAAGCTATGGAAAAATGAAGTGACAAAACAATCGCTTATTTACCAAGCCAACAGACATTGGTTTAAGAAAGTTTGTAGCTATACGAACCTAGGTTCAAGGAAGCAAATACTTGGGCCACTAAATTATCAACAATATGTTAGTGCTAGGCGGAAGTTCTTCAATAAATTTGGATATTCTGCAAAAAAGATTATTGAAAATCTGGAAATAACATTTAGACTCAATGATGCTGCTTTTAGACTACCTGCTTTTCTTCCTCGCATTATTGTTGATGATAATTTAAACGCAAAAGACAAACAGCTTCCTGTGAATAGTCCTTTTATCATTTCGAATACCAATGAAAATTAAATAAATCTTGAGACTAAAGATAACTTTTATTACATATTGACCATCTACCCAAATAATTTTATTCAACTTCTACAAACAAAAAAAAACAATATCAAATCTAAGCAGACGATAAACACCTGCCGATGTTATTATTATCAAGGGAGAAAAAAATGATTATCGAAAAGAATAATAGTAGCAGTTCAGAGGAAATCCATAATTCGGGACAGTTTCAGTTTCAACTTCCCGACTTCGAAGTAAAGATTGATTCTCAAACGCAAATTTCTAAAAAAGGCGAGTCAAGAAAGACTACTGTCGACGCTCCCATTACCCGAGAATTGGCCGCTACGGCGTCAGCGCTAATAAACCGCCTTGCAATGAGTTATCCTGAACTTACTGTTCAGACGCAAGCTAATGCCAATCGGGACAAAGTTAAACTTTTGCTCCAAGATAATATCTAAGTTTTCTATATTCTACCGAAAAAGCCGCTCTTTACCTGTAGAGCGGCTTTTTCTATCCCCTATTATTTGGGGTACTTATTGAGGCTCATTCAAGCCTTTACAACCCTGTACTTTAGTTGACTAGCATGAATTCTTTATCAAGATAATCTACATTTTCCGAACGAACGTAAAACCCTTTTCTGATCTGTACCATAATTTCAGTTAAAGGATCTTTCGAATGATAAAAATCACTCTGAAATTGTTGTAACGAACTTTTTTTGCGAGATTCCTGGACTGCCTTAAACTCTTCTTCAAGTAGATTGTGAGTTGTGCTTTCCCGGCTTAAATCTTTCATACATAATCTCCTGTCCGATCCAATCATCGCCTCATTGAGCAAAGAAGTTTATGTTAATAATGATATGCTTGAAAGCCCCTTAAACATTGGCTAATACACCCCGACTTAAGCATTTTTTATTACACCTTGATTGAATTTGTAATAAAGAATTTTTTACTACTTAGGACAAAATATGATGAGCGAGCCAGCTTTTGAAAAAACCATTCAGTAATCTCAATCCGAATCTAAGTCAAATGGAGAATCTTCTAAAAATTTCTGGATAGAAAGTAAATCGGGTAGAGGTCCGTTTTTAGATATTGCTTCTTCGACATCATAAGCGACCTCGCCCATGTACATATGATTTTTAATCATTTTCTGATAAAGACCTCTTGCTTTAGGATAATCTTCCAAAGTCAAGTGTAAGCGACCCTTTATTACGAGAAGTTCCTCAAAATAAGGTTCTCGTTTAAGACCCTTTCGAGTAATTTGCAATGCTTCCTCTATGTAATTTTGAGCCTCTAAAGTCTCAGCTAAGAATAAATAATAAACTGGAGATTTTGTTCTTTCACAGAGTTCATTCAATCTGGAAATCGCATTGTATATTTGACCCAGATTCAATTCACACTGAGATAATGAAAGTAGGCGCTCTTCATCGTATAACTCTCCCCAATCGGCTCGCGATTTGAGTTCACTATAAGCTAAATGATAACTTCCTACATTCATATACGCATGTATGAGCTTTAATTGTAGTTCTACGCTATTTGGATATGTAGACAGCATATATTTTAGACAAACTATAGCCATCTCATAATCCGCCCTGTCCAAATAAAGATATGCTAATTCTTTAATAATTGGGATACTTCCTGCATGCTTTTTAAGCAATTGTAGATAGCATTGAACCGCTTTATAGGTTCTATTACGATCACTAAACCAACGCGCTTTTCGCAAAAGTGGTTCTTTTTCAAGTTCCGCTTGATTCAACGTATCAGTACCTTTTAATCTTGCGTTCCCTTTATGGGGAACTTTATTAGTTCCACGAAAATCCATGCTTGGTAAATAACTCATCCAAAGACGTCGTGCAAGTGGTTAAAACTTATTAAACCAAATTGCATTCATTTTTACATGAATTTTCGGACTTTTTGTCACTAATTTTGATGATATAAGCCAAAAATTAAGGCTCAATAATAATTTTAAGTTTAGCGAATCTATTCGCTTACAATGGAATAGGA
>CAZYUV010000068.1:0-13582 GCA_964650625.1 uncultured bacterium | reverse complement strand
ATGCAGGTGAATTTATATTTATTGACTCTGATCAAGGGCCGCCAGCATCTCCATTTATTAATGCATTTACTTGTCAGGGCTTGGCAAATTGCATAGATTCTCCATTTTTGCGTGAGACCCCGCGAGTCGCATTAGACCCTTTAACAAATCGTTTTCGTTATCGAGTAGTATTTAATCGTCGCGATATTTTTAATGCTACGAATTCTCTGGGAAGTGGTGCGCCGTTAACTATTTCATATTCGGGGTTTGTGCAAAATAATCCAGCCTTGTGGAGAGATCAGGCCGGCAATTTGGGGTTGCCCGGGGCCAATCCCAAGCCAGAATCTAATGCTTTCGTAGACTCCTTTTTGCTACCTGTAAGGTTTACTAATTCAATTGATCCAGAGCAGGCTACAAAAACCACCGGAACAGGTTCTTACGCGATTTCTGTAACCGGTGTAAACCCGACTCAGCCTCAAACTATTTATCCTGATGATGTGGCTAATCATCCATACGGCAGTCCTATTTATCCCTCTGCGGTTCCGTACCCTTCAAAGTATCCGTATGGTCCAAGCTTAGCGCCCGGTTTTTACCAGACGTATTCATACAATTTTAATAATATGATCGATGGTGATTATGAAATTTGGATAGCTTCTGATGATGTGGTAGCGGCTATAACCCAGAATGGACAGAGCCCTGGTGCAGTTAATGCATCAAACCAGCGCGTTGCAGGCACTACAACCGTTATCTCAATTATTAAAGATGGTGTCCCACCCGACTCCTTTTCGGTGGAGTTGGTACCTACTGATCGTTACTTAATTCTGGGTGATCAAGCTGAACCCCCGCTACCTTATGATCAGTTTCAAGGTGAAATTTTCCAAATAAGAGGCACTTTTTCTGATGAGCGTGAGGATACTCTAACTATGACTTTTGACCTCACTAGAGATGATGGGACTGTTATTACACGTCCTGGTAAGAATGGGCACTATGAACAGGTAAACACTATAGCGGATTTTTACAGTAGTTTTTTTGATTTTACCACTGAAGAACCTGATACTAGCATGTCGCCGCCTCCACCACATCCTGCAACAGGTGGTCAGAGAGCCTATCAAATGACTGTCTACCCTATTGATCCACAAGAAAATGTTTCGGAAACCACTCAAGCTATATACATTATAAAAGATCTCGTGGCTCCTCAGGACCCAGTCTTTGCATCCCCGCCAACCAGTACGATTGTTACCTCAACTTTTGCTTCTGTATTAGTCAGTGGCTTTAATTTAGATTTGCCGGCAGCGCCCTATCTGGACTTAAGGGAGCATGGTCTTGTGAATATGAATCTAAGTATCATTGATAGTGCGGGTAGGGCAACACAGTTTAGTACGGCGGGTCGTTCTTTTATTGTATCGGGTGCGGCTTCATCTTCCAAATTAGACGATAATCTTGCCTGGAACAAGTCAGCAGGACCATTTGGAGGCAATGGTGTTTCAGGAGTAGGTTTTTTCGGTGAGGTTCCCGAAAGATATGAGTTCAGTCAGAGGTTTAATCTGGAAGAATTTGTAGAAGGGCCAATTACTGTGATCGCTGAACTAGTTGATCAAGTAGGTAATTCATCCAATACCACCTCGATTACTATTATAAAAAACTCTACAGGGCCCTCGGTAGTTTTTAATGATGCTGATAGACAAAATTCTGGTCCAGACAATAATTATCCTGTTCCCAACTTTAAAGGTGCTGATGATGATAATTATATCGTGAGTATGATTTCTCCTGAGTCAACCGTTGATTTTGGAGATGACTTGACGCCGGGCGATCCTGACCCAGGTACCATTGATCAATTGTATATTGAAGGGTTGGCGATTGATGCGGTTACAACCATTGATAGGGTAGAAATTAGATCGGCTCATATTCCAACTGTGAATGCGAATCTACAAAGTATTGGATTTACGGTTACAACTTTTAATGCAAACTTGGATATTTCTGGTTTAATTGAAGGGGTTAGAGAGGTAGTAAGTTTTCAAGCATTCGACGAAAGTAATATTCCTGGGGACCCTAATTCAATAAGTATTTACCGAGATACTTCGCCTGCTGACCCTCCTATAGTTTTGAGCCCTGCCAAATTGTCTAGTGATTCAGTACATAGAGTCTATTCTGCAAGCGATAGGATAATGCTTTCTGGTCGATTAAGTGCTAAAGATAGCAGGATTTTAACGATTAGCTCAGGAGAGATTTTGCAGAGCAAGGTGGTAGCTCTGACTCCTCCAGAAAACCCTAGTGCTTTCTCAACTGGTGACCAGATTCCCCGAATTATGAAAAGCTCTCCACAATTGGTGCCACGCTTGGATTCATTTAATTCTTCTTTTCCTCAATCGGATAGCGATGCTCATTATGATTATTTGGAGGTGAATGATTCAGGTTTATGGACTTTCGACCTCTATATTGGAAATGTTCCTGTTAGCTATACAGTTCCAACAACGCTCTATATACAGGCCATCGATCAGTTTGAAAATACAGATCCAGATCTTTCTGTGACACCTGTTGAAGTGTTTTATTTTCCTGATGGCGGATTATTGCAAAGTTTGAGTATTTTGGATTTTAGAGACACAAGTCAGACCATTCAAATTTACCCTCCAAGCAGTTTGCCGCCTAGCATATTAGAAACTCTTTTCGTAAATATTGAGACAGTTAAATTTGAACTTCGAACATTAATTCCAATGGTTCAGGCTCCTAATTTATCATTAAGTCAGTTTTTGTCTGAAACTAGAGATGCTGCTTTACTCAGTTCAGTGGATCAAATAAGAGGGCAAACTGTTTTTGAATACATTTATTCTGTATTACCTTCTCCCGGTAGGTATGATGGAAAAGTGGTGGCAAGAGTTCATGGTGGTCGCGATTTATTCAATAATTCAATTCGTGAGCAGTTGATTAGTACTGCTTTTTATGTGGATAGTTTGGCTCCGAATATCGTTACAACTGAACCGCAATTCCTGCCTACAGAAATTCAGCCTTTATTTGACCCTCCGCAGGGTAGTCGCATCAATACCCAGAGTATTACCATAAGCGCAAGCTTTTCTGACTTATTGCCAAGTAATGGTAGTTTTGAGCGATCGGGAGTTAATACAGCGGCATCATTTCTTAAGATATTCGGGCCTCTATCGGAAACCCCTGAAGCAGAGTTAAGTATTCAGGCTACTACTGCTGTTACTGGTTTCGATCTTAGTTTTATGGTGGCAGACAATATGAGGGATGGTGTATATCGCTTGATGCTAGAGGCGGCTGACAATGTAAATAACCGCCATCGGTTTTATTCGAATATTGTATTTGATGAGACTCCTATTGCAGTCCCATTATTGGTCACAAATCCCTCAAGTCAATCCATGGTCTCTGCTTTGCCTGTAACTGGTGTTACACAATTTATTGACCTTTATGTTGAACGCATAGATGTGAATGCCGCAGTAACAAATTTCGATTTACGAAGCCCTGGCGGTCAGCTTTTGCAACTAGGCTCTAAAATAGCCTTGAATCAAAATTCAATCAGACGATATTTGATTAATTCTTTACCTCATGATGGCAGTGCGGACGGAACTTATACCATCGAAATTAATGCTGTGGATTTAGCCGGTAATATTGTAAGCAAAAATCATGAGTTTATTTTAGATACGACTCCACCGGTAGGTGGCGATTTTTTTCCAGCTACGCAGACTTGTAACTCGGCAGACCTTAATATTTTTGAACTTTTGGTTAGGGATGCTCCAGGTCGCCAAGATATAACTATACCGACGGCGGGTATAGATGTAAGAAGTAAGTTGCACCTAAAGATGCTGGAGCCATCCTACCCTAGGAGCGAACGCCTAACTGGTGATCTTTTTGTGGGTGAGAGTCAATTGCTGGAGCAGGTAGTCACGAGTTCTGAAGATGAACTTAAGCTTGCTTTTCTAAACTCTTTAGGGGCTCAAATTTCTTCACTGCGTAAAGAAGGCAAGGATGATGGTGGTATAGGTCTGTTTGCTGAGATTTATGATTCCGTTGGAAATGTTAAAACAACATCCAGTATTTTTTATTATGATACTCAGGCGCCTACGGTTCAGGTTCAAGAGTTCAGTGACTTCCAATTAATTGGTGTAACTTCTGGTTTTGATCTAAATATTGGGGGTACCATATCTGATGAAGGTCCTTGTCATTTCAATGTTAATGGAGAGGCGCATAATAGTTTTACAACCCTAACATTGTCCGTTTTCAATTACGATATAGACCTTGAATCAGTCACTGGAGTATTGATTCCAACTTTAGCAGTGGAGGACTTGCAAAACATCGAGCCAACTAACTTTCCCTATCATTCAGCGCAGGCGAATTGGAATTTTAGTACGTTTATTAGTTTTCAAGGATCCCTGATAAATCAGTATTATCAATTGAATTTGGAAGTTGCAGATCAAGTTGGTAATTCGAATAGGGTTAGTCGTGTTTTTCAATTGATCGATCATAACATTGCAACCCCAAGCATCATCCAGCCACCCCTTATGTCTGAGTTGGACGGTCAACTAACTACCTATCGGACAGGTGATCAAATTCTGAGTTTGAAATGGCAGAACATCATTGGAATTGATCAAATTGAGATTGAAATATATCGTCCTCGACTATCTTCAAATGTTCCTATTCATAAGGTTACTTATCCAGCTGTACAGCAGATTTCAGACTCATTGAGCTTAAATATGAATCTTATTACCAGTCAGCCCAGCTTAATTGAGGTGACTGGTTTAGAGCTCTTTCGGTATAGAATTCGTGGGTTGGATAATCTAGGTCGAAGCAGTATTTGGAGTCAATTTCATGAACTTGAGGTCGACCGTCGCCCACTGGGAATTGAGCAAATTCTTATTCACCAGATTACGGGGACATCTGATTTATCTGTGCCCGGAGCTTTTCTTTCCACTCCAGAATTTGAACTAGAAGTTGTTTTTAATAAGAGATTTAAGCGTAATTCTGCAGGTGTGACAAATCTACGAATTCCTGATTGGGACGAAAGTGTTTCACTTCGGTCACAAGTCAAGACTACTAGGACTACAGATCGAGTTTATCTGCAGGGTAGTTTAGCGCTTCGACCAGAGGAAGACTTTCCGAGAAATCGTTTACAATTGCACATCAGTGGCTACCAAGACTTAGTAAGCCAATCAATGCTGGTGTTCGATCAAAGTTTCGCAGTAGATTTCGGCCCCGATGCTCGAGTACAAATTTTTAGCAATCCAGTAGCGGATGAAGAGCTAGTCTCTGTAATTCGTTTGATTTCTCATTTGGGTCAATTGGAGCCAATTGTGATCAGGCGTTCGGATGATAAAATTATAAGTCCTGTAATTTCAATTAGAAAGGGTTTTGATTCTAAATCCTTGAATCCATTGCCACTGGATGAGGCAACTTCAGAGATAACAGACGGTGCAGTGGCCTCAAGTTTTTCTGTGCCACTTCAAGTGAGCGTTTCAGATATTGGTTTTTATTTTTTAATAATAAATTATGAGGATCAGTTTGGTAGGTTTATCTCCAAGGAGAAAGAGATTTCCTTGGGTAAGCTGAGATCTTCTAGTGATTTTAATCTGAGTAATCGATCAGGTGGCAGCTTAAGTCTTGGGGTGGTGCGACCAGAAAATGAATTAAGTGGAATGATTTCAATGATTGAGCCTGTGGATTCGGTGGAGGTGACATCAGGAACTTGGAGATTTCATACTTCTTTTGAGTGGGTTGCGTCGAGCGATAGTTTGCGAGGCTTACCGATGAAGCTTAAGTTGCCCTCCAAAATCCAATCAAAACTAAGTAGTCATACGGTACTAATCAAAAAAGAGTCTGATGCATGGTTATACGTTCAGAGAGTTTCGGCAGGGCAAGTTTTGAGTACCACGCTGGGAGAACAGTATACCCTTGCCGATGATTTGTATTCGCCTGAATTGAAATGGTTGGAGGGTCGAAGTTTAGGACTCGGTTGGCAAAAAGCCCCTTTTGCATTAAGAGATACTGGGAGTGGCTTGGACTGGAAGAGTTTGAGATTGGACTTGGATGGAGAAGAGCTTATTTGGTCTTATGACGGAACTGAGCTCAAGTTTGAAGTACCTCAGTTAAGCGCAAGTGGTGAGAGATCACTAAATGTATTCGTCAGTGATAATTCCGGAAGGAGTATGCAGATATCGCGGACAGTGCAAGTTTTATCTGGTACTGGTATCAATTGGGCACACATTGTTCCTAACCCCGTAAGGGGATCTTCTGCAGCGTTACACTATTTTCTGGCAGGCCCTGTAAGATCTGGGTTTGTTAAGGTTTATGATTCCTCTGGCGCCAGAGTTTACCAAGAGGAATTAAACCCTAGTCCGGGCAGAAATCAATGGAATTGGGAGTTAATTAATTCTGACGGTGAGGAATTATCCAATGGTGTTTATTTTTTCAAACTTGAAGTAAAACAGGATGATCGGATCTTTCGTCGCAAAGGTAAGTTTGTGATTTTGCGTTAAAATCGTAGATTGTATGCTAACAGCTTGTATGGTTTGTCTTGCAATGAACGACAATTTTGGCTAAATTTGGTCATAAAATGTCGGCCTCGTTTATTTCTCGTTTTTTCTGTTTGTTTTTGTGGTTTCTGTATTGTTTTAGTTCGGAAGCTGCAGTTACTCGATTTGAATTTATCGAGCCTCCCAATCAGGGTGAACAGAATATCGTTGATGATAATGGGAATTTAGGTCCCACAATTCTACCAAGTTTCAAAGCTACCATTGTGGAAACGCCTGCTGATTTCATTATGATGAATCAGTTACAAACTGAGGCAGCTGCGAGTTTAACGGTGAGTAATATTCCTGATCCCGATGAAGGTTTTGATACACCCACAGTACCACTTTTTGAAGGGGTTACTTTCTTGTACCCCTACGCTAAAAACCCTTCAGCCAGTAGTGAGCCATGGGTTTTAGGTCCTTTGACTATCGATGGAGCTTTGCCTTTACTTTTTAGGGTTGATCAGGGTCCTCCGCGAGCACCTCAAATTGGAGGATTTAATATTGATGGTGCGAGAACTCAAAATTTGCAGGATCCTAACATCAATGCACATTTTGTAAACTTTACTCCAAGTAATAATGAGTTTCTTTTGGAAGTGGTTTTTAATGCACACGATATACAAAATGCAGCTTCTCTTGAGGTCAGTTTTATAGGAACAGTATTGAACAATACTGCGCTTTTTGATGCTGATCCGGGGACAGAGCCAAATCCAGACCCTTTTCCAGGTTCAGTCGATAGACCAGAGGCGCTGGCTGATGTAGTGGCTCAGTTGGGTAGAATTTTGAGTGGAGTTCCTGATACAGGTCCACCTTTATCCGTTGAAGTAATTGGGGATGTGACAACCAAAACAGGTCCTTTTCCTTTGGATGTGCCCTTGGTTGACGTTGATCCCCCCACAAACTCAGACCCGCCAGATATTACGCCAGCTAAGAGTGGCCCCGGATTGGGTTTGTTCAATCCATTAGGATTTGATTTCAAGACCTTAAATTTTGACGGTAATTTTGAGATTGTCGTTGGTGCTCGAGATACTGTACTGAATGTTTCGCCGGGTGGGTTTAATGCTTTTGGTAATTTAGCGAATCCTGAAGAGGGTACTCCAGCAAGAATTTTGGTTATTAAGGATACCGCAAGCCCCCAGGATCTTTTGCTTGAAAGACCGCGCTCCATTTTTATTTTTGGTAATACGCCTCCATCTGTAGATCCTCCATTTGAGGATTCAATTTGGAGTTTGAGAGGCTCCGTAAATGATGAGAGGGGTGACCTCGTACAGGTTAGGGTGTTTTCGCAAGATAGTCCTGATATTGATGCTCAACTGGATGGCTCGAACGGTCTACCCGATGAGTTAATTCTCACGACCGATCCCAGTACAGGCATCCTGGAGTCTATTATCGACGCTACAAGTTGGTCGCCGCAGTCAACTTCTACAGGTCAAGTAGCGTATCGCCTAGGATTTGCTCCGCAGGATTTACATGGAAATATTAATGTAGCTAACAATACCGAGTTGTTGGCTATTAAAGACTTTTTTCCTCCATCCACTCCGATTTTTACAAATCTGCAAGATGGGGATGCAATAAGTACCTCTATTTTTACGATTGAGGCGGTTGCCGAAAACGATGAGGCAAGTATTAATGCTGAACACGGACGAATGAATTTCGAGTTGTTTGTGACTCTACTTACTAATTCTGGACCAATTCCTATTTTTTCAGTTTCTCCTCCCGCATCTACTAGTGACCAAATACCTGTGACTAATTCTTTATTAGATGATCAATTCCTAGCATTTACAAGAACAATGCAAGTGAATGACAGTAATGGGGTGTTCACTGGACAAACTGAAAGTATCGAGTTTTTAGATCGTACAAGTGCTTTTGATAATCTTGTATATGATAAGTTTTATCTTGAGCAGGCGATTAATTTTACAAATGTTCCTGATGGTATTATTCGACTTGATTTATGTTTGCTTGATCAGGTGGGTAATCGCTCTGATCCTTGTACTTCAATAGCCGTAATCAAAGACACTACTGGGCCTACGATAAACCTGGATTTGCCGGAAAGTGGACCTGATGACAATTACACGACAGGTTTTCCTACACTCCCTAATTTTTTTGGGGCAGATAACAATGAATTTCTAATTAGTCTGAAATCGCCAGAGTTTACCGTAGATGATGGGCCGGGCGGAAGTTTTCCCGATGCATTGGTTCCAGACCCAAGTTATGAGATTTCGGGAATATCTGGAGCCGATAGTGTCGGTTTACTATTGAGAGGGCTCTCTGAAGAAAACTTTGGAAATACAACGCGTATAGATATTTCATCTGCACGAATTCCGTCATTTTCGATTTTTGATGATGATGTTAATCCTACTGGAACCAATGTTGATTTTAGCTATAAGGGCAATCTGATTACGGTTAGTCAGCCATCTTTCTCGGTAACTCAATCTGCGACTTTCGAATTACGTATTCCCGTTTTTAATTTACGCGAAGGGTTACAGGAAGTTATTCGACTTGAGGCTATAGATGATCGAGGTAACAAAGGTGCAGCTTTTAATCTTACGGTTGTTCGAGATGTTGTTCCCCCTAGCTCACCTGTAGTTGAACAACCAGGTATTCCACCGGGATTTAGTAAGCCCACACATTACACTAATCAGGATGTGATGGATATATCTGGCATAACTGAGCCAGATGCTCGTCTTGTACTTCTTTTGCCTCCGCTTGGAGCTCCTCCAGGTTTTGATATAAATCAAGGTTTACGAATCCAGCGTACGAGCCCCTCCAATATTCCAATAGTAGGAAGCGATTATGATTCGGTAACTAGTGCATGTGCCAATTTAACCTGTAGCTTTATAGAAGCTGATTCGGAAGGTAGGTTTCAACTAACTGATTTGGACATATCTACTATTGCTTCCTCATTGACTACTGCTACTACCATATACGTTCAAGCTATCGACTCCTTTGATAATACAGATCCTGTAAGTTCGATCGCTGAGATTATAGTTCATAGGAATAAGCTTCAAGTTCCAGTGGATTTTCTTTATGTAAGTGAATATCCAGATCCAGGCCTATCCAATCGTGTAGAAATCTTTCCAGATTCCGCGAATGCAATGCCAGGTTTGACAGTTTTCTACACCGTAGATTATGTCAAAATGCGACTAGAGACGCTTTTTCCAATGTTAGAAGCTCCAGATCTTGAGTTGCGTCAATCAGGGAATGTCTTTCGACCTGCTGGTAAAGTAACGTCAGTATTTTCAGCACAGATTGGAACTTTTGCTTTCGATTATGTATACGATGTTTTTGCGAAAGTTAGTGACTTTGATGGCAGAGTGGACTTCAAAATAAGCGGTGGTCAAGATCTATTTGGTAACCCAGTAATTCCTACATCGGGCCCGATTGCATTTTTGGTAGATACTGTTGCCCCAAATGAATTTTCTTCATCGCCAATCATCGTGTTAAGTCCGACCGATTCGACTTTGGTAACTACTTTCGTATCAGCAAGAATTGATTTGACAGATTTCTTTAAAAACGAGTTATCTTCGTCAGATACCTCGGGCGTAAATACTGGGATTCTTTCTCTTGAGTTGTTTGGCCCATTGCAGCAGACGCCCGATTCATTAAATAGTATCTCGGTTACAACTTTTATCCCTACAGAAGTTGGTTTTGATGTAGCGGGAAGCTTACAAAGCCCTTTATCGACCGATGGAACGTATCGTCTTGAGTTTACTGCGACTGATAAGGTAGGTAATTCGGTCAGGCATCGTAGAACTTTTCTACTCGATCGTCAGAATATTGTGCAACCACTGCTTGTTACTACACCTGAAAATCAGTCATTCATTAATTCAATGCCCTCGAACTTTGAGTTTGGTTCCTTCAACCTTATGCGAGTAGAAGATATAGAAGTTGATATGAATGCTTCGGATTTTGAGATTAGAGGGCCGAATAATCAATTATTAGATTCAGTTTCGACTGTTATTACCAGTGATCAATCAATCGTTCGTAGTCTCGTAAATACTGCGGTTCCAGCCACTGATGGTACTAGTGACGGGATTTATCAGTTGGATTTGACAGTATTTGATAAGACCGGAAACCGTACGAGTAAAACTCACAATTATATTTATGATACTTTGCCTCCTGAAGTGACTTTCTCTTTCCCGCAAAATGGTCAATGTATATCAAGTTTGACATTAGCCAAGTTTCAAGCTATCGAAGACAGTAGTTACACGACCAATGTTTCTGGGTTGGATAGGGGTGCGAGTCAAATATCATTACGTTTACTGGAACCGACAGAACCGTTTAATAGTTCCAGTATTGGAAGAGTTATTCTATCCACGATTGACTTTCTTTCAGAGGACTCAGACCCCTTAAATACTGAAACTGTCGCTATGGTTTTGGAAGAGGGTGAGCTACCTAGAGGCGGTGAATATGATGGTTTATATGAATTAAGTGCGGATATTTTTGATTTGGCTGGTAATAAAAACTCCAGTTCAACAAGCTTTCTTTTCGATTCGAGAGCTCCCAGTCTTTCCGTTTCGGGTTTTGGTGATCTGGATTATCTTACTAACCAGCAGTTTGTATTTTCAGGAACTCTTCAAGATCAAGGCCCCTGTGGTTTAAAGTCCTCAGGTTTTAATGAATTCGAAACTAGTCACCTCAAGTTAGAAGTTTTCAACTATGATATGGATTCCGAAATTACAGGTTCTTTAATCGCAGGTCCTTTCTTCTCTGAAAGTATCATGGAAATAGAGTCGCCCACTTATCCTATTGAGTCTAGTCAAGGAAGTTATTTGATCTCAGGATCTTTTCCTGGGGGAGTGGATTCCGCCATTTTCAGATTTAGCTTCAGAGATAGGGCAGGAAATGAAGCAATATTGGAGCGGGTGGCTAATCTCAAAGATCAATTGCCACAATTTCCAAAGCGTAACTATCCTCTGGCTGCAACTTATTTTAGGGGGCAAAATTTAACGACATTCGTAACTAGTCCATTACAAATTTTGAACTGGTCGGCTGTACCTGAGGCGACTACTTATCGCTTACATTTATCTCGAGAGAGTATTACGCCTGGTGTTAGAACTACATTTATTGATTTGCCCGAATACGTTACTAATTATTCGGTTGATTATAGCTTGATCAACTCTGTTGCAGGCATTGTGCCCTTGACTGATCGTGATCAGTTCTACTGGTTAGTGGAGTCGCTCGATGGTATTGGGCAGGGGAGTGATCCTAATCAGGCTTTTGGCCGAGGTGAAAAATTAGAGTTTGATCAAATGGCTTTGCCTTTTTCAGAGAGTCAAGTGATGATTCTCCGAGAAACTCAGGAACTACCTTTAGATTCTGTGAATACGTTTGCTAGTGGTACGTCGATTCATTTCCGTTGGAGTTCTCCAGAGCCCGTTAGGTTATTTGGTGATGAATCAGTTTATATTCATTATGACCGAGACCATACTCAGCAACACAATACCTCTTTTGCGGAACAGATAATTGAAACTGACATATTAGATTTTCATTTTCCTATGCCAGATCGTCAAGTAAATGGTACGGCAACTTTATTTTTAGAGGGTTTTAGAGATCGAGCAGGAAATGATTTCGGTAGTTCTAAGGTGGTTTTTAAGATTGATAATGGGCCTGAAGTTCAGGTGAAGGTTTTTCAAAACCCAGTAGACCCGACCTCCTTCGGCTTTGTTTTTAAGGGATTAGACTATCATGGTTTGGATGATATTCTGCGCTATGATATTCAAAATGCAACTCCTCAAGTTTTTATTTCAGAGGGATTTAGAAATCTTGAAGAGCTTACAGTTATTCCCCTTCGACAAACTTTTATTGATGGAAAGGAGTATGCTAATGGTTTTAGTGGTTCATTTAATGTTAGTAGGCAGTTCATAGGAGACGTAACTCTAGAGTTCATAGCGGAGGACTTCAGGGGTTTTAAATCTAAGCAGCAAGTAGTACTACATGTCCTGCCGATTGAGCCTAAATATGACACCTCAATTGCGAGGATAGGTAAGTCCGGCGCCACCCTGAACTACAAGGTGTTGGAAGGCTCAAATTACTCTAGTCAGTTGGTTGCTACACCTAGGAAATATGTTGATCTTACCAATTTGCCGCCGTCACAATTACCTTCAAAGAGATTAACGTTGTCAGATTTTGTCCATTTTTTTGGTCCTGAAAGTTTATGGGTGGAGCAGCAAGGTTCCATTTCTATTGGTAAAGATTGCGATAAAGCTATTTTTATGAAATGGAAAGATAGTTTTCGTCCACTGCTCCAGCAGAATTTGATTTGCGATGCTGAGGGATCGTTAAGTTATTCAATCCAAACAACTGATCCCACTAGGGTGTTTCTAATGCAAGATATGAACGCTCCAGAATTAGATTTGAATGATGAAGAAGAGTTGCTAATTGAAAATCAGCAAATAGAAATTAGTAGTCAAGACGATCTCTCTGGGGTTAGTCAGGTGTGGGTCGAATTTGAGAAAAAGCGGTTTGAATTGCAGGCTACTGATAACGAAAAATATCGGGGTTCCGTAAAATTTCCACCTGGTAAGTGGGCTGCACAAATATTCGCTAGCGATAATGCCGGGAATATGCGGCGTAGTCAAATGATGGTGAATGTCTTAAAGCCATTTGATTTTGAACGCTGCTTTATTGCGCCTAATCCATTGTCGAGTACGGATCAAATTAATTTACATTGTAGTGCAACAAGAAAACCGGATGAGGTTGTTATAAGTTTGTACGATTCCTCTGGAAAAAGAGTGAATCATTGGCAAGGTTCCGAGGAAGTGGTTTTTCGTGAATCTTATGAGCCAGTTAACTCCAGAGGTTCTTATTTAAGCAATGGGGTGTATTTTTTGAGAGTACGAATTCGTGAAGGTAATGCTTGGCGTAAAAAGACGCTGAAGTTAGCAATAATTAAGCGCTGAAATTAAGCATTTAAAATTAAACTGCAGGCAACCAATTGTATTATTGACTTGCCTTTCACCCTGTGTTACTATCCATCGCTCATTTATCGGAGGGTCTCGTGGCCCTTCGTTTTAGCTATTTCTGGAGTTTTAGAGAAGATAGAGGAGATAACGTGCCAACTATTAACCAGCTGGTTCGCAAAG
>CAZYUV010000067.1:0-13584 GCA_964650625.1 uncultured bacterium | reverse complement strand
TAGCCAAAGTTCTGGTGCCAAGACCCGTTTATGGCACTTATACCTATAGTATTCCAGAAAAGTTTCAAGGTAGAGTTCGGGTTGGATTAAGAGTCCAAATTTCTTTCGGCGGACAGACTTTGATAGGCTGTGTTGTCGAATTAAATTGCGATGAATCGAAAAGTTCTAATGAAAGCTTAACCACAGCTGAAGCACCTCTTGAAAAAAAAATTGAATACAAAGAAATAGATGAGATTTTTGAATCCTTCAGTTTTTTGACTGGGGATGACTTAGAGCTTGTATATGAGATTTCAAGGCACTATTTGATTTCTCCTGGAGAGGTTATCAATTTGTTTTTACCTCGCTATCAGCCAAAAGCTTCTAAGAAATATGTGATGACTGCAGATTTAACAAGTTCTCTTGATACTATTCCACGTAATAGAAAAAAGTTACGGCAAGGTTTAATTCGATTGGCAATGGGAGAGATTTCTTCTCTAGATCGTGAAAAATTGCTTGAGAAAACCTCATGGGGAGTCGGCTTGTTGCGAGATGCTTTGAAGTTGGGTCTGTTGACGGAAATCAACCATTGGGCTCAGCTTGATGTTAATGATGAAATCGAATTTAGGCTCAATCGAGATAATTGGCCCAGACTAAGCAGCCAGCAAGAACAGGCTTATAATGGGATTAAAGCTGACTGTAATACGGTTCAGTATTTACAAGGAGTCACGGGTTCTGGTAAAACCGAGGTTTACTTGAATCTGGTTTACGATTGTTTGAAGATGAATCAAAATGTAATATTTTTGGTTCCTGAAATCGCTCTGACTCCTCAATTTGTAAATATCTTTAAAGAGCGTTTTGGAGAATTGGTGGCGGTTTTTCATTCCAAAATCAGCGATCGTCAAAAGTATATGGAGTGGAAACATTTGCTCGAGGGTCGTAAGAGGGTAGTCATTGGTGCCCGTTCAGCTCTCTTCTCTCCAGTACCTAGACTCGGATTAATTATTCTAGATGAGGAAGGTGAAGGTTCTTATAAACAGGATACTTCCCCTTTTTACGATGCCAGAAGAGTTGCTGAAAAAAAAGCTCGGATTATGAACTCCAAACTCATCATGGGGTCTGCAACACCCAGTCTTAATGCGTGGAGTCGCATTCAATCGGGAGAGATTCCCTGCCAAACAATGCATCAGAGGCATAATCAGTTTGAGCTTCCTCAGATTTCCATAATTGACCTCAAGAATGAATTTAAGTCCGGTAATTACTCAGTTTTCTCGAGAGAACTCAAAAATAAGATGGAGCGGGAGATTAATATAGGCAATCAGGTAATTCTTTTCGTCAATCGTCGAGGTCATTCAAGTTTCGTGATGTGCAGACAATGCTCACATACCTTAACTTGTCCTCGATGTGACTTGTCATTGACTTATCACGATAGTGATGTTTTGCATTGTCACTATTGTGGTTTTTTTATACCCAAACCGACTGAGTGTCCTAAATGTGAGTCTAAGGCGATCAAGCAATTTGGCTTAGGTACTCAAAAAGTAGAAAGTTTTTTCAAAAAAGAATTCCCCGGTGTATCTATGGCTAGGTTGGATACAGACTTAAGTTCGAGAAAGGGTTATGCAGAATCGGTTCTTAATAGAATGCGTAATAAAGAAATAAAGGTTTTAATTGGTACTCAGATGATCTCCAAAGGGCTTGATTTTGAAGATTTAACTCTGGTAGGTATCATGAATCCAGATTCACTCGTAAAAATGGGTGATTTTTCTGCCCGAGAACGTGCTTTTCAATTGTTTGTACAAATTGCGGGTCGCTGTGGAAGATCGAGTAAAAAGGGCGAGGTCGTATTACAGACATACACTCCAGAGTTAAAAATTTATGAACAACTATGTGAATATGAGGTAGATCAATTTGTTGAGCAGGAGTTAAATGTACGAGAAACTCTCCAATTTCCTCCATATAGCCGTCTAGTCTACATTGAGAGTAATTCAGAGATTCAGGATAAAGCTCTCAAGAACCTGCAGCGTGTCCACCAAATGCTACTAAAAATACCTACAGATTTAATTCGAGAGGTTTATGACCCTCAAGCCTGTCCGATACCCAAAATAAATAAGAGGTATCGTTTTAGATGTGTAGTCAAAGCCACAGACTCTCCGAAATTTTGGGAAGAGCTTGAGACCGTTCGTAAAAACTATCGGAGCTTGAATCGTACTCGAACTAAATTCCTAGTAGATCCCGAAAACTTACTATAATTCATTTGAGGAGTTATGACAGTTTTAATTGGCTTTACTTATGTTTCAGAAGTGCCATATTTTCCTCCATTGCACGAAGCAGATTGCTCTTGTTGCCACGATGACAGAGCATGCAATTTACCTGATCTGCTTTACGACCTCCAGAGTGTTTCCAACTAAGATATTTTTCGTTGATCTCTTGTGTCATACGAATCATTTGGCGGGCTATTTCTTTATGTTTCAAGCGCTGTCGGATCTTAGGATTGGTGATGGAGTCGTTTAGATCCACACTTTTGTCTTTAACGTGGCAGAAACTACATTTTTGACCTAAAGATTTTGAATAGAACTTCATAGTGGCTTTGAGCTCTTTTTTGCTTAAATGCCCTAATAGTTGAAGAGTAGAACTTTGATTTTCACCAAATTTGTTTGTTTTACCGCTGATAGAAGGATTGCTTAGTAACAGCATTCCAAATAAAACAAAGATTGTAACCCTACTCATAATCATTCAATTGCTATTAGTCAGGATTGATAACTTTTGTTGAGGAAGTAGTGATTGCAGTACTTTCAGCGGGCTCTAAATTTTCAGCTACTTTATCTTTCTGAATGTCAGCCAATACTTCTTCCAGATTTAACGAAGTTTTTTCTTTATCTACGGGGTCATTTCGGGACGGCTCATACAACTGTACCCTCTGAGGGACGCGACCTTCAGTTAACATTAGAAAATGCTTTGTATCAAAGCCCCAATAACTAAGTATGCAGTAAATAAATGCCAAAATGATCATAGCCTGTATAAGAATTTCTAAAAGTCGCATAATTAAACTCATATTTGATTGATTAATTGAGCCTGTATACCATCATAAGCCTGCAATAAAAGTTGTTGTTTTTCAAGTTGATCGAGAAGGTAATTTACGTCACGGGTTGCTCCACGGAACCCCAAGTAAATTCTATCTTCCCCATAACGAGTACCTAAAACTTTGGTTAGCTCATATATTTGTTCAAGTAATTTTTCTGCTCCGAAACATACTTCGATTGTTTTTTCGCTTATTTGTGAAGAGAACCGATCAAATATACTATCTTTAAGCTTGATTATATCTTCACCTGTCCTGGCCGAGACAAAAATAGCTTCAGGATAGATTGACTGAATCAATTTGCGCTCTAGACTGGTGTTAAAATTATTAGAGTCGATTTTGTTGAAGACCAGCAGACGTGGGATGTTACTTATGTTCAAATCTTCTAGAACTTGGTGAGTATCCACAATTCTACGTTTGTACTCGGGGTCGGAAATATCCACAACATGTAGCAGAAGGTGAGCATCTTGGATTTCCTCGAAAGTAGAGCGAAAAGAAGCTACAAGTTGATGAGGAAGCTTTTTTATAAAACCTACTGTATCACTAAATAAAATTGCAGGTTTTTCTTCAGGTTTAATTATTCTAGTAGTGGGATCTAAAGTTGCAAAAAGTTTATCTTGGACCAGAACTTCACTTTCGCACATCCGGTTCAAAAGTGTAGACTTACCTGAGTTGGTATATCCAACAATAGCCACTTTGAAAAATCGTTGTCTTGCTTTTTTTTGTACATCTCTTTGACGTTGAATTTTATTAAGTTTATCTTTTACGACTTGAATTGATTTACGAGTCATTCGTCGATCAACTTCTAATTGAGTTTCACCTTCTCCTCCTCTTAGCCCTAATCCTCCTCTTTGGCGGGATAGGTGGGTCCATTTGCGTTTTAGTCTACTCAGCCCGTATTCCAATTGAGCTAGTTCGATTTGTAATTTTGCTTCATAGGTTCGTGCATGCTGAGAAAAGATATCCAAAATAATGCCACAACGATCAGTTACAGGTTTGCCAAGTTCAGCTTCAAGATTACGAGCTTGTGTTGCACTGAGATCGCCATCATAAACAACAAGTTCAGCTTTTAGTTTCAGACATAGGGCTTTTAATTGGGTAACCTTACCACTGCCGATCATAGTTCTGGCGGTGGGAACATCTTTGTGTTGAATGAGTTTGTCTGCAACGTCGTAACCTAGAGTATCTAGTAATCTAGATAATTCCGCCAGAGATGCCTCTACTGCAGTGAGCGGCTCTTCTTTGCTAACCATTGAAAAAGTAATCGCTTTGGGTCTATTGAGTTTGTGGCTGTTTTCACCCATATGCCATCATTATACTTCAAATTCGGGTTAGAAATGATAGTTGAGTGAGAATCTAGGGCCGCTAAAGCTAAGATCTTGGAAATTACTGCGCGCAAAACCCTGTATTTCATAAAAATTCCAATGAGAATAGGCGTACCCTAAATTTAATCGGGTGGAGTGATCCCAAAAGAAATTGATCTCAGCAGCAAGCTCAGTGATTGGAAAAGTACTGGATTTTTTATCATTGATATTTTCGTTCAGGATTATTTGTCCAACTCCATTTCGATTGAGTCGACTCAAACGAGCAGTACCTCTGCTAGGTAATAAAAATTGTTTTGCTGAAATCGAAAAGTGTACACTGCGAGTTATTGGAGTCTGTGCTTGAAATCCAAGAAAAGCACCAATACCAGTATTACGAAAGTGGTAGTCACGAATAGCACTGGCCAAATTATTGTTGGCACTAGCCGGATTCGCGTTAGTTCCATCCTGTCTTACTTTGATAGCAAGGTCACTCAATCTAATTCCACCGAGCGCATTGAGACTAAAGCGAGAATTAGCTTTCCATAAGCGACTGAATGTTAGGTCTAGGTTATACATGTTGTTATCTTGTGTTCCAGTAAATGCATTAACTTGCTCTCCACCGGGCATAGTCAAACGTGCAGGACTACCTAATGCAGTTGCGCTAATATTTGCATCGCTCATCCGATATGATAGGCCTAGGTGCATGTCATAATTTTCCAGTCGAAGAAATCGTTTACTAAATATAAATGATTCTCCACCGGCCCTAAATCTTGCATCTATATCGGTGAAATTTCCAGGTGCTGTTTGAGCAAGCAGATTACTTTGATTGAGTCCATGAACTCTATCCAAACCGATGGCATAATAGAAATTGCCTAAAAAACCTTTCGCTCGACCTCCTAGGTCTGCGGATGCTAATTTTTCTTTTCCGGAATTCGCTCTGCGATTTCCTCGGTATGCGACTTCGGTATATTTTAACTGGTTGAATTCTCCATCATAGCTCTTTAGCCATTCTTCATATTGAGGATTACGTGAATTATCAGTCCAGATGGTTCTAACGAAACTTAGTAGAAAAAAGAAGACCCAAAACTTCAGAAAACTACGCATTTCGAGACTCGTCAATTTGCGTTTTATGTGATCCATTTTCGACAAATCCAGCCCCCCAGTATTGCCAAGCCCAATGTTAAAAAAACATTTAGCAAGATATTCGTAGCCATTAAAAGACTACTTTTTTGCATAAGTTTGAGATTATCGATCGCGAAGGTGGAAAAGGTTGTAAGTGATCCAAGAAAACCCATAGAAGCAAAAAACATAAGATTTTCATCAAGATCGTTATTTTGTGCGTATACAAAGAGCATGCCCGCTAGCAAGGAACCAAATCCATTACATAGTAAAATATCGAGAGGAAATTTATTATTCCAAATAAAACGCGCGGAACTGAAAACGATCAGAGCGCGTAAGTTAGCTCCTAAAGCAGCACCACCAGCTATAGCTAAAACTGTTTTCATGGTAGTAGTTCCCTCAAAAGGTTTAGACCACTGAGCTGCGAATTGCCTGTAAAATAATCCATATTTTCATTAATCAGTTTTAATATTCCATTGAGTTTTACAGGATTATTAGCGGCATCAATTGCCTTTTTGAAGTAGAGATGAGCTAAAATCTCGTCTCCTTGTTCAGCAAAAATACAGGCTAAATTGTTGAATGCTTTTGCAGATGTGGTAACTCTGGCAGCTTTAATGTAGTGCCGTATGGCATTTTCTTTATATTCCGCATTACGTGGATATAGTTGGAAAAGTTCATAATAAGCAAACGCGAGGTTGAAGTTGAGCAGGTACATATTTGAACGCAACTCAAGGCCTTGCTTGTAATATAGAACTGCTTTGTGAAACTCCTGTTTATCGAGTGCCCGATCTCCTTTATCAAGATAAGTAACGACTTCTTCTCTGTAAGAATATGTGTCTTTGTCTCTGTACCACTCGAAATAATAGCTTAAACGTTGCTTTGCTGGTGCCTCCAGTTCACTACCAGGGTATGTATTAATTAACTCTTGGTAGTACAGCATGGCCATGGTGTAGTCTTGCATAGTTTCCAGCATTTGAGCCATATCGAAGAGTAGTTGGTCGGTAGGCTGTTTTTTCTGAAGTTCCATCATTTTCATAAAAGCTTGCTGATAATTACCACTCGCTTTCAGTGATTTGATTTCATCTGTTGCACCTGCAGGAATTATGGATACTAAGAGAAAAGAACTCAGAAAGAAATAACTCAATTGTTTGATAACTGAGTCAATACATGACTTTCTTTTTGTTTCAATGCATCTGAAGAAGGTAGGTGCATTCGGGAGTTTTTTAGCCACTCCAAAGCCTCCTGAAGTTTTGATTGTTGTATCAGGATATCGGCGCCAAGTAAGTGGGAATACAGATGAAAAGGATCAATTTCTAAGTGTTTTTGTATGCTTTTTAGACATTCATCGAATTTTTTAAGCTTATATAAATGAGTAATATGACTAATTTGTAAGGCAGGATTTGAGAACTTTAAGGTTTTTTTTGGCAAAAATCCTTCTGGTTGTCTTAAAAGATTTAGGTGATATCGGCTACTTAAAACAAGCTGAATAACCAAGAAGGTGCACCAAAAAGTATGCAATAGGGGCCAATAATAGGGACTTAAGACTTTAGTTTCGAGCTTGAAGCGAGAACCTAATGCCTGCCCGAGTAGGAAGAAAAAAAGAACCCCAGTGGGAAGAGCTAAAGAATCAGCTGTGAATTGGATCTGAATTAAAAATAAAATAAGAGGAAAATAGCTTGCGGAGTTAAGAACTAGGTTCAGGACCAATAGATACATTATTATTCTTAATGCTAAACCTGGAACTCCTAAAGCATGATAATGGAAGAAGAGATCATTTTGAGGATGGAGTTCGGTTCGCGGAACATATTCAATTATCGATTCAATACGGATTTCTTTCGCGTTTATTTCTTGAGCTTTAGCGGGGCCTTTTCCGAGAATACTCCACTGTTGAAAATTGTTTTTCCACAGTAATACTTGCTGTTCGAAAGATTGCGTGTATTTCTCTTTAGGATGTGCGATCAGGGCATAGGCAGCAATAACTGGAATAAGAATTATCAATCTTCTCAACTTCAGATGTTTTTTCGGACTTAAAAGATAGCTTGCGCCCAAACTAAAAATCAGGATTCCCACTATTGAATTAGATAAATAAATTGGCGGTATGCAGATCAGAACGTAACTTAGGCGAATTTTCCAATGACTAGTTCTAAGGGGCTGGCAAAGTAAACAGAACAGCAAGCACATTGCTGAATTGCTGCCGAATACTAATGAAAAGTAAGTATTATTCCATGAGCTTGATAAATTAGTTTGCGGTATTCCGCTTATTTGCAAAATACAAATTAGAAAAGCTACTACAGCAGTTCCTATGGCAATACGTTCCAACTTTCGATCAAAATTACGAATTCCTAGCCATACTGCTATTCCATGAAATAGCCAAATCATTATAATTTCTCGATTGTAGGGGTGCACAGCTTCAAGAAGGCCCCAGAAAAATAATAGGCTAATGCTCGCTGTTCGGCTGTACTTGGGGGGTAACTGTCGGAGAGCGAAGAAAAGTAGTATGGGTAGGCCGATCAGTTTTACAAGAGTTGGATCTTGCAGGGGCATCCAAGCACAGATTATAAGTAGTGCTAAAATGTCGACAATATTTCCGGTAAAAGATTTCTGTATCATAACGTGCATTGCATAAGATGCTCATTATAGCTAAAATCAGCCGTCTTTGACCTAATGATTATTTTCTCCATATTGTACGGAACTCTAGTTGTTGTTTATTTCTGGTTGTTGTTGCGCTTGCAAGGCAACTGGAAAGATCGTTTCGTAGTAATTTTATTTCGATCATTAGTTCTGATAGGCGTAGCATTGCTGCTATTTTCGCCAAGATTCGAGAGTATTCATAAAGAATGGAAAGATCCTATTTTTTTGGTACTTATGGATGATTCTGCATCGGTTCGTTTAATTTCTGAATCTTCATCCGATAGAGAAAGACTCATCCGTGAACTTTCTAGCAAAGGTAGGGTTCTATTTAAGAGGTTTAGTGATTTAGGCATTTCAGACCCTTATTCGATTAACGCCAATTTATTGGATAGTCTTAAAATCAAAGAGTTGAGAAGTATTTTTTTATTTAGTGACGGGCAGGAAATCAATAAAAGAAATTTAAATACATTCTCTGTTCCTATCTTTCCGATTCCAGTAGGTTTAACGAAAACGAATGATTATTGGGTTAGTTTAAATCAAGTTCCTCAAAAAATAAATCTGGGGCAAAAGGTTCTTGTTAGGGGCTCTGTAGGCCGTTCAGGTAAATTGGGCCAACTGCATCCGAAGATGGTTAAGATCAGATTTATTTTGGAAAACCTGAGTGTAGCAGAACAGATTGTCAAATTTGATTCTAAACAGCCTCAAATTGAGTTTGAACAAGAAATTCATTTTGATAAGCCTGGCGAAGTTCTGATAGGAGTTGAACTGGAAGTTACGGATGAGGATGCTATTGATCTCAACAATCGATCGCAACTTAAGATTCAAGTCCAGAAGAAGCGTCGGAAGGTAGTATTAGTGTCAAATGAGATTGGACATGACCAAGCTTTTTATCTGAGAATACTGAGACGCAACCCTGCTTTGGATGTTCAAAGCTTCTATACGCGTGCTAAATATCCACTAACAGGGGACGATTCGTGTACTCGATTAGAAAATTCTGAATTATTAATACTCCATACTCTCGATGACAGTTTTTTTTCAGAATGTATCGAAGCCAGATACTCAGAAGTGCCAAGAATTCATTTGGTTGATTTGAATGGTATTAACGCATATAGGAAGCAACTGGGTGATTTTATTGATCTGCAAACCGTTATTAAATCTTCTACTAATCAGTCAGACTGGAGTTATCGACTGGACTCTAAGAGATTTCCAGCTCTCAAGCTTTATGAGCATGAAGCTTTTAAGAGAACTTTACTATCAAGTTTACCTGAGATTCAGGCGCCGCCAATCGAATTTCGGTCGAAAGCGGGTGTGATTGCTCCGTTTTTTATGCAAAGAGGTGAGGAAAAGGCCCCACTTTTGCTGGTGGATGAAGCAAGCGATCCTGTGAGAGCTCTATTCACTTCTACTGATCTTCATCGTACAAGGTTTGCTCCTTGGACTCGTGCTGAACAACAAAGTTTTATGGTTAGCTTATTTCAACGCTTAGTTTCTTGGATGATGGATTATGACAAAGTTCGGGATTTGAGTATTTTTATACCTAAAACTTCGTTTTCAGAAGGGGAAATGTTTGTAATGGAATTAGATGGAGGTCCAGGGGTACGGTGGGATATCAGAAAAATTGACCAAGGATCAGAAATACTGCATCGAGGTACGTCTCCTGTGCGATTTAAGCAAAATCTTCCTGTTGGTAATTATCGTCTAACACTTAATAGATCGGGAACCGAAATATTAAGGCGCTCTATTCACGTCAATTTTGACACTAGGGAATTTCAAAATCTAGGTGTTGACGTTCAAAAGCTTCGCAACTTAGCAAGCATATCTGACGGAAAGTGGATAGAGAGAGATGGCGAAGTAGATGTAAATAGTGTTTTGGATGGGTTACCTGGTAATTTACTCCAAAAGAAACTAGAATTAAAACGCAGTCAAGTGGACCTTCAGAAGAATACTTACTTAGCATTTTTCTTGATGTTATTGTTAAGTTTAGAATGGGGTTACCGTTTATTGCGTAAGATGGTTTAAACCATATTTGGAGTTTTGATGGCAACTGGTTATCGTCAAGAGAAACAACTACTCGGGCTGTCTTTAATAGAAGCAGGATTACTGACTCGAGATCAATTAGATAAAGCACTTAAGATTCATCGTAGAACAGGCAACACTCTAGGCTGCACTCTGATCAAAGAATCCTACCTAACCGAAGGTCAGCTACTCAATTTTCTACAAACAAAACTCGGTTTTCCGCATGCCATACTGGGTAATTATGTGGTGGATGATAATGCTATAAGAACGGTTCCAGAAAGTATTGCTCGAAAGTATGAGATTTTTCCCTTAATCAAGGTAAAAAACAGTTTGACGGTTGCCATGGTGGATCCTTTGGACTCTTTCATTCAGGAAAATTTGACTCACACAACGGGCTGCGAAATTAAACCACTAGTATCAACTCGAGCTGAAATACTTGAGGCCTTGGATAAATATTATACGAAGAAGGTCAAAGTTGAGAAAGCGGATGACCTGTCGGCATTGAAGACTTTGGCTAACAACATGCGTGGTGTAAAGCAAGCTACTGATGTTCATAATATTAAAGATGAGGATATGAACAAAGCCAATATCATCGAATTGGTGGATCGGCTTATTTTGGATGCAGCCAAATCTAAAGCATCAGATATTCACATTGAGCCCACAGATCATAATGTAAAAGTGCGTTTTCGTCGGGATGGAATTCTTGAAGAAGTCATGTCTTTGACGCGAGAATGGTCTTCACTTCTTATTTCCAGAGTTAAAGTAATGGCAGAGTTAGATATTGCTGAAAAACGCAAACCACATGATGGGCGTGCTCGCGTATCATTAGATGGTCGTGAAGTGGATCTGCGAGTTTCCACCTATCCTTGTGTAACGGGTGAGAAAGCTGTATTGAGGATTTTGGATAAATCCAATGTGGTGCTCAGCATGAATGAGCTCGGTTTCAATGACTATGTATTAAAGCATTTTGCATCAATGATCAAAGCTCCTAATGGCATAATTCTAGTAACTGGCCCAACTGGTTCTGGTAAAACTTCTACTCTTTATGCAGGGCTTAAAGAGATCAACTCTATCGAAAAAAATGTTATTACTATCGAGGATCCAGTGGAATATCGATTGGGTAACGTGAATCAGGGCCAAGTTAATGTGAAAGCGGGCTTTACATTTGCTTCAGGTTTGCGCTCGATGTTAAGACAAGACCCTGATGTGATAATGGTGGGGGAGATTCGTGATCTGGAGACAGCTGAGATTTCTATCCGTGCCTCGCTCACGGGGCACTTAGTATTGTCTACCTTACACACTAATGATGCATCGGGTTCATTAAATCGTTTGATCGATATGGGTGTGGAACCGTTCTTGGTGGCCTCTGCTATATTAGGTGCTATGGCTCAGCGACTTGTTAGGGTTATATGTCCTGAGTGTAAAGCCCCTGTAAAAGTCTCCGATCGATTATTTGCAGAATTGGGTTTATCTAGAGAGAAAGCTGGAAAAGTGCAGTTTTATCGAGGTCGAGGTTGCAAGCGATGTAAAGGCTCTGGTTATTATGGTCGAACTTGTATTACTGAGCTTTTGGTTAATAGCGAACCCATCCGAGAGTTAATTGTAAACAAATCGGCTACATCTGCAATCAAAGTGAAGGGGCAATCTTTAGGTATGCGAACCTTACGAGAAGATGGGATTTCAAAAGCCATGCGGGGGATTACTTCGTTGCAAGAAGTTCTCCGAGTAACATCTCGAGATGAGTGAAGGTGGTAGAGAATGGCTGACAAAAAACCAAATCCTCGGGTCTTCAAAATGTGGACTTGTCCTTCATGTGCTCATGTGTTTAATGCTTGGGTACAACCGTCAGACGAAAAACGTTCTTATCTAATCTGTCCCAACTGTTACAACCATGTACCTGTTTCTCGCAAGAAAATGGTTTGATCCAGCGACGAATAAAAAGATAGTTTAGTTCCCCATTAGGTACGTTTGACCAAAAAATGCTGTTATATCGAGGATTATGTATGCCCTCGATGAAAACTATAATCTAGACTTAAAACTCTTCTTAATTCCCTAACTATTGCAGTCGACCACTGCCCTAGGTACTGTATGAAAGGAATTCATTTGACAGCAACGCACAATGTCTTCGCAAATGTTGTAAGGGAACTCAGTGTTTTCTCGCGTGCGCTTTCATCCCATGAATTATTCCTGACATACAGTCCCTTGAATGCTTCTGACGATTCAATTGTCATAACTATTCCAGGCGGTCCTGAAAGGAGTGCCGGGTCATTGGGAATAGTTGTGCGCAAGTGGATCTCAGCAGCCTATTCAGGGCTCAGAAAAAATCGTGAGATAGTAATTTTTATGCGATGTGTTTTAGAGCGGTGGAATAGGATTATTAAAGATAAGCAGTGTCTGGAAACAATTATACGCTTAACAATGACCCGGAGTTAGGGAAATGAAAAGATTTGCTATAGCTGGATTTCTTTCTTTGGCTTTGACAACTTGTAATGTCATGGCCGCCAGTCCCTTCGATGATATCGATCCAAGTCACTGGGCATATCCCAAGATCAAGTTTCTCTACGATCATGGGATTATCCGTGGGACTGGAGAGGGAAAATTCAATGGGAACGAACGGATTTCTCGTTATGAGGCTGCAGCTCTCGTATACCAAAGTTTACAATACGTAAACCGTACACGAAGCCAAGGTGGTGCCATCGATGCTGACATCATGGACACAATCAATAGCCTGATGACGGAATTAACCGATGAGATGCAAGTGATTGAAGTACGCATCGAAGAAAATTCAGATGCCATTGCCATGTTGCGCAATCACATTGCTTCCATGCACGGTAAACCAACTCAGGGCATCACAGTGCCCATGGGGCAAGGTCGCCTAAAATTCATGGGTCAAGCGATGATTTCGCTTGTGAGTGGAGGTGCTAATAGTGCCTACTCAGCAGCCCATGCAAATAACAACAATACTGCAGTACCGCCTAATCCTCGAACGGGCTCTACTGAATTTACCAACGATTATATTATGTTGGGCATTGCCGCCGATATCGATGAACGTACGTCATTTTTTGCTAAGGCAAATGTCTATACTGGTGGTAGTGCAAACGATGTTGTTGGATGGTCAGATACGCCAGCTTCTGGTAATACCTCTGGATTAAATTTCAATGATTATATGTATGTGCATGCCAAAGACTTATTTTCCGATTGGGATTTGACTTTTGGTCGCATGGGATTGCCTTGGGGTCATGAAACCGGTGGGGCTTTTCGCACCAATCCGTATTTTGTAAGTAATTCGCTTGTAGATATGTTGTACAACAACAGGTTAGTAACGGGAGCTTATCTCTCTACTGAATCTGATGATGGTGAGTGGAACTGGGGCGTTGGTATTCATAATGGAGACCAGTCAAGACCTTCAGCAGGATACAGCCATTTGTATCCAGCCACGGCTCTAGCAGGCACCGCGCTAGG
>CAZYUV010000066.1:0-13660 GCA_964650625.1 uncultured bacterium | reverse complement strand
TATTAAACTAGAGGAAATTTGCGAAGACTTTTTTGAGAACTGTTTAGACAATCTAATGGAAATAAACAGCTCAGTTACCACTCAAAGTGATGATCTATTTGAGCAGGCATTAGTGGCTCAAGATCGTAACGAGTTACTAGAGTTTCGAAGACTTCGTCACCATGTACCAGCAACCATCAACGAAAATGCTTATGAACAACGTCCATCGGGAGGTGGTAAGGTGAGTAGCGACTGGTGGGTTCCCTTACCTCATTTATTAGAGCAATTCCAATATATGAGAGATGAATTGAAAAATCTTTCTATACCGGTCGTAGCATTTGGTCATATTGGAAATGGCCATCCCCACGTCAATTTGATCCCGTCTAATTCAGAAGAAAAAGATGCAGCTTTGGATTTTACTAAAAAATGTATGCAACGTGCTGCTAGATTAGGTGGTGGAGTGTGCGGAGAGCATGGCTTGGGAAAAATAAAACACTGGGCGCTGGATATTCAATGGGATTCACAAATAGTCAAAGGGATGCGAGCGGTTAAGAATAAGTGGGATCCGAGAGGACTGGCTGCACCAGGAAACCTTTTTGAGGACCAAAACTAGGGTCGCATTATGATAAATATTGCAAATTACAAGATACATGCAATTGATACAGGTCGCTTTAGACTTGATGGTGGAGCAATGTTTGGTGTAATACCTCGAGTTCTATGGGCCAAAACCAACCCACCTGACGAAAAAAACAGAATAGAACTAGCTTTGCGAACTCTTCTTCTTGATGATGGTAATAAACGAATTCTAGTGGATACTGGCATAGGTACAAAATTCGATAAAAAACATCAAAAAATCTATGGCATAAAACACGATCGACTCAATCTCGACGTAGAATTAGAAAAGGTGGGTTATACCCGTGAAGACATAAGTGATGTTTTTCTCACACATTTGCACTTCGATCATGCCGGAGGTACCACTTATCGCCAAAACGGAGAACTCTGTCTTACTTTTCCAAAAGCTAAATACCATGTCGAGAAATCACATTGGAATTGGGCGCTAAACCCTAGTCGACGTGATAAAGCCTCCTTCTTACCTGAAAATTATCGCTTGATGGCTGAAGCCGGCGCTATAAATCTATTTGATGGTGATAAAGACCAATTGTTTGACAACACTACAATTTTGAAAGTTCACGGTCATACACCCCATATGGCTTTACTCAAAATTCACGATAAAAATAATCAGTTACTCTATTGTGCTGATTTAATTCCTACCGCTTCGCATATACCTCTACCTTTTATAATGGGATATGATCTTAACGCCCTACAGACACTTAAAGAAAAAGAAGAAATCTTACTTAAAGCATGTAATGAAGATTGGATTTTATTTTTTGAACATGACCCTAATTGTGATGCCGCTAAAATCGAAAAAACAGAAAAAGATGACTATAGAGCTCGAGAGACTTTTTACTTATAATCCTGCTCAGACTTATGAATATTGAAAAACCAAAATTTAACAAAGGTCTAGTGCTTATCTGTAACCGATGCAAACCACGGTTGGAAAAACGTAATAAAGCATCGCAAGACTTCGAGGCATTGAGAATAAAGCTCAAGACTCGCTGGAAAAAAATTAAACTTTGGGGAAAGTTAAGAGCTTGTGAAACCAGCTGTTTAGGTCAGTGTCCTGTAAATGCTAGTGCTATTTTCGTTCAAAATCGGTCCGATGGGTCTGACTATTGTTTATCGATACCACTTACGTCAACGGAAGAAGAAATCATTGAATCTATTGAAAAGTTTTTAGACATTGAAGTTAAATAATGAGATGCGCTTAGCTCTTTTTCTATTGCTGATTACAAACTTTCAGGCCACAACAAATCTGATTCTTAAGGCCACTCAAAATGGACTATTAATTAATGGTGCCTCAAATGAATATAAAGCTGCCGTAGCTTCAACTCAAACTTGTAAAACAAAATTAATTGAGGGCCAATGGGCGGTTAGAGCAAAATGCCTAGAAACACTTGATACACTCATAATTAAAGGTAATTCAGGTCATGGTATTCGTTTGCGCTTCTGGCGAGAAAAAGAAGATCAAGACGCCGAGTACACTCTCGCTTACAGTAGTGAACTTGCAAAATCCACTGCTCTAAAAATCTTTCGAATTGTAAATCAGCCCAAGGAAACATGGCTCAATCAAAATATTTATCTACCTGGTCTGCTATTTACCGAACACCAAGCAACTTTAAATTTTAAATCTAATGATCAGGCCATATATCAATATCAAAAGAGCTTGACCGATTTGGACTCACTTGGTCTATCTAATTTCACAGATCCGGCACGATTCAATTTGATGCCATTCACATCCCTTAAAACCGCCCGTCAACATAGACTATTTACGAACCAAAACCTATGGATCAGCAATATCGTATTATTTACGGATCCTTATGAAAGCCAAGAAAAAACCAATGCTAACTTCCTGCGCAACATTCAACCCAAATACCGAGCATTTCTACAAAATACAGGAAATAATTCACTACTTATTATTATTTCGCTTGTAGCATTAGGATTGGCTCTCTGGGCTGTCACGCGCTATCTCCAGGTTCAATTAATGAGTTCTCTTATTATGCCAACCACTCTTATAGTAGTTTTCATGGCTAAACCAATGATCGAATATTTTAATTCACTAGAAGAAATAAGACTCCAGAGAATCCAACACGAAATCAGAACTGTATTCAATAATATAAATAAAGCTAGATTAATAGCGATGCAGAAAATACATCGAAAACTTATTCTCGAGAAAGGTCAATTAAAACAAGCTATCAACGCGACTAACTTTAGCGGCCAGTCACCCTATATCCTATCACCCCAAAACACAAATCAATTATCAATTAGAGAATTAAGGATAAAAATAAAAGATTTGCAGCAGAACCGAGCCCAGCAGCTCTACAATTTCTCAAAGGAAAACAACTTTTTTAGACCTCGTCTGAAAGCTCAAAAGGAACTCGCAACACAACTGCCGAGTAGCAATCTCAACAGGCAACAACTGGCAGATTTATATTCCAAGATACTCTATCAAAATTCTCTAATTCCGCTTAATTTAGCAAAACTTGAAATTACTACTGGTTTAGGCCTAAAAGTAAGCAATGGAAAAATTGTAATAGAAGCATCAAAGATAAATTCGGGATTTCATAATCAAAGAGGTTTAGAAGCGCCTCTAATGAGCCAATTACTACATAATCTTAAAAAAACACCAAATGAAGTTTCCCAATTAGACAGGGAGCATCGACAAGCAATTTTGTTATTCAGAAAGCAGTTTAATGAGCTAGGTATCCAACCTCAATTTATAAGCAATTACATGAACGAGCCCCATAACTGGCACGAAATTGTTACCAGTCGTAAAACTGATACTTTCACGATGAATTCATGGCAGATTATTGATGCTAAAAATGGCCCCTGGGTTCTTCTAATGAATTTAAATTTAAATTCTCTGACTCGCGCAATGGAGCTAATAATAAAAGAAAATCAACTCAACAAACTAGTCGTTAAAAATGACAATTCAAAACAAATGATTGATGATGTTTATCCTGGCAAAACCTCAATATCCTCTTTCGAATATTTATTTCTGGGTGAGAAGAATCGTGAAACTTTCCCTATACGAAATGAAAACTCGTATTTAAACAGAGCTGCAAATCTGGCTAAAATTCGTCAAACACCCGTTTTTTTGCCATCAATAAACAAGAATCGTAGCTATGTCGCAATGGGCTTTCCTTTGACAAATAACCCCGCATACACAATAGCGATTGGACGTGAAGTTACGAACGATTGGATTTTTCTTCAAAATTTAAAAACAAGAATTCAATGGTTCATTCTTTTTCTAATTTTATCGCCTCTTTTACTAGCCACTAATATTGCAGGAAAAATTACGAAACCATTGAAGTTATTAGGAAAGGCTGTGTTTGAAATTGCTAGAGGTCGGTACTCAACTCAACTCCAATCACACAGCATGGATGAATTTTCAAGACTCGCTAGCCAGTTCAATCGCATGTCTATTTCCTTACAAAAAGGTGAAGAACTCACATCATTTATTGCAAACGAATCTCTACAAAATATCCTACAAAAGAAAAATACTAGTAATCGTGAAGAGGTAAGTATACTTTTCTGTGGTCTACATAATTTTAACGATTATTACCAAATAGATTCTGAATTAGCTTGTCAATTTTTCGAGAAATTTATATTAAATTGCCAGAGTTCTATCCATAAAAATGGAGGTATGGTTGATAAATTCACGGGAATAGCAATTCTCGCCATATTCAGAGGTCAAAACAAAGAAAAGCAAGTTGTTAAAGCTGCACAAGAAATCAAAATTATACTAGAAAAAGTTAATACAAATTCAACTATTCCATTTCATGTTGGTATTGGTCTAGCAACGGGAACTGTAATCCTAGGACAAGTTGGCGCAAATCAACGCAAAGACTTCACATGCATAGGAAACACAGTGAATTTAGCGGCACGACTTGAAACTCTATCCTGCAACTCAAATTCAGAGGTTACAATTTATCTTGACCATTCAACTTTATCAAAAATTTCAGAAATGAAAGTGATAACTCAGGAGCTTGAGCCTACCAAAATAAAAGGTAAACAAAAACTTCAGAAGGTCTATGAGCTGGTATAAATATAATAATTTTCAATGGCGCAATTTGGTGCTCTTAAGCTTGGCGATCAGTCTACTGATGGTCGCTTTTTTTAAAAACTCCAAAACTCAAATTGAATCTGTGACACTTCCTAATCAATCAAAATATATAAATCAATCACATGATTCAAAATATGAAATACGCTTAAAACTAAAAATGAAAAATATGGTTGAAAAACTGAACTCTAAGGCTCCAGCCCAAAGTTTAGATTATACCTTTGATAAATCTGCTTATTGGATTATTGCTCGTAAAGGTAAAATCGTCTATCAGAAAGGTAAAGCACCATCCGTTAACTTAACTCATGGATGGCAAAAACATTTCATGCTGGGCGCATACATGGGTAAGACAAACCCGGGTGTTTTTGAATCAAAATGCCTTAAGTTAATACAACAACCAATTAGCTATGAAGAATTTATAAGTCAGCAACTTAGATTGCACTCAATGCAAATCGGATTTAATAATATTGCATACTGCTATATTGAGAAAAATTCCTATTCTATCCTCGTGGTATTAGACCCTAATCCACTCGCTATAAAAAAGCATGATCTTATAAAATTACCCTTATCTAATCCAACTGTGGACTTTAGTTTGCAGGCATTACTAATTAGTCTATTTATATTTGGTTTATTGATAATTCTTCAAAAAACATCAATAGGCTTCTGGATTCTCAGGAAATTTTCAAGACAATACGCTTTATTTTATTTTTCATTACTAAGTCTGTTAGCAGGTTTTCTTATAATACAAATATTTTCTATCGTTAGAGTGAAAGAGTTTTATGCCAAACAAAAGTTACAAGCTAAATTTCAACTACATTTAAGTCAAATAGACGCTAACTATTCAGTATTTAGAAAAAAACTAACCGGTCAGCTGGTCAGCGCAATAATGGATAGTGAAAATAAAAAAAATCACAAATTGATTAAAATTCTCGATATTGACGCTTGCCACATAAGTAGAGCTGGGTTGTTTTATGCGCAGGGTAGTGAAATTACTAAGTTCTCCAAGCTATTTTGCAAATTGTTTGGCTTGGAAATTTATAAAAAGCAGTTTCCAGAGGATTCCAATCATTTTCATATAATTGAAGAAAATATAACGCGACAGCACAATTTCGATCAGCTTAAGGATTCATTGTGGAGTTTTACTAAAGCTTCAAAACATCTGGAGGAATTTCAACCAAATCAACTGATAAATTGGAGTTTAGGTAAGTTTAATAAAGACATAATCTGGACTAAAAATAGAGAAGCATTCTCTCCAAAACTAGCAATTGGCATGCTTTCCAACAAAAGTATTCAGAGCTACTATTTCGAGACCGCCAAACGAGAGTTACCAAAACATTGGAAACTATCTAAAACCTATGATGATTCCAATCATAACGAGGGAAATATTAACGTTTCATTAACTAGTAATATTTTCGACTTCGATGTGATCTACTCTGTACCAAAAGAGCATGCATTTCGAGAAATTCGTGAGTTTGAATTCAAAATCTATCTTTTGATAATCGCTTCTTTCATACTAGCTATACCCTCTTGGTATTATATGAATAACTCCATGATTAGACCAATTCAGAAAATTTTTCGTGGACTCGAAGAGGTTCAACAGCGTCAATGGAACAAACTTGATATAAGCTCTAGAAACGAATTTGGTCAAGTGATGGAGGATTTCAATCACATGGTTGATCGACTACGAGAAAAATCAGAGTTATCAAGTTTTGTCGCAGAACAGATTTTAGACTTGCTCTCAAATGAAAGAGGAGAATTAAATAATCAAATGGAGGACAACGCTGCAGTCCTGTTTTGCGATATACGCTCGTTTACAAGTATTTCCGAATCTCATGAACCAGGAAAAGTGGTAGATATGCTTAATGAATACTTCGAAATGTGGCAAATAGCTGTTCAAAAAAGAGGGGGAGTAATTGAACGCTTCATTGGCGATGCCGTGGTGGTCATTTTTTTCGAAAGATTCAGCAAACAATATACTCAAGATGCAGTACAGTGTGCCATGGATATAATGGCTCAGATGTCATCTTTTAACCAGCAACGCTTTCAGAAAAATCAATTTACAGTTAAAAACGGAATCGGGATTTCACACGGGAAGGTACGCTTTTCAGTAATTGGAGATCAAACTAAAAAACACCTGTTCGCCTCAGGCAAAGCTGTTATTCAGTCAGAAAAACTAGAATCATTGAGTAAACATGGCAAAACTTCAATGATAATGGTAGATCAAAATATTTACGAAACTACACGCTATGCGTTTGACTATAAAAAACTTGAAAACGAACCATTCGACGGTAGCGCCTATGAATTAAAATTGGATGAAATGAAGCACTAATTTTCACTCTTATGTAAAAATCCATTTAAGGCTATAAAAGTATCTTCTACTAGAGATTTATGTCGCCCGTAGCCATTTTGCATTCCAGGAATACCGTTATCCTGCTTAAGGAATCCATTCAATTTTCTATCCATCGTTTCACGATCGTAACTTCGCAATAGATCTTGAGGATCTTCTTTGCACCGTAACTCCCTGAGTAATTTGGCATTGGATTTCAATAGATTTAATAATTGGCTTGATTTAAGCCTAGACTTATTTGATGCTTGCTTCGATTCTTCCATAAAGGTTTTACTGCGACTGGTACTTGAGTGAATTCAAAAATTGCGTCCCCCGACTCATCGGCAATTAAATTGCGACTCCTAAGAGCCTCCAGGCTAGAAATCTTAATAGCAGGCTGATTTTTCACTCTTACGTAAAAACTTACTCGATAACTGCTATCACATGAAAAATCACTCAGGGTCAAAAGGTAATCAGAATCATGTTTCATACCATTAAGTGTTACTAGCTCACTCGCATCGCATGGATCCACTAAAAATGCAGTATTAAAAATCAACACATTTTTATGTTCAGATTCATCTTCATAAACTTTTACAGCTATATAGGTCTGCTTAAAATTAAAGTTCGGAACATTTCGAAGCTCAGGCAGCCTATTACTCAATCCCACTTTCAGTGCCAATATATTTTGAGAGCATAGATGGAAACCTATTAAAGATAGTCCTATCAGAAAAAAGCGGCCAAACATAGACATTTTACAAAATGGAAGTCCAAGTAGATGAACAACAAAAATCCCTTCAAAAAAACAGTTCGAACAAAAAGATTAAAAATATAATAATTTTGTATGCTTATTCATCCACTTTAATGAATTAGATCTTAAGGAATCAAAACTGCACGTACCGGACTGGCATCGGCATCAACTAGTGGCAATGGCAATGCAATCAGGTTATAAAGACCTGGATCTACCTTATCGAGAACTATACCCTCAAGTATAGCCAAATCATTCTCACTGATCGCCTTGTGAGCAGGAAGTTCTTTACTATCAGAAGGGTCAATGCTTGGCGTATCAATTCCTAATAAAATGCCGCCTCTATGAGCGAAGTTTTCAACTAGCTCAGGGCAAAAAAACCAGAAATCATCATTCCAATTCTCTGAATCTGGGAAGCTCCCTGTCTTAAATAAAATCCTCGGTGCGGGTAATTCGTCAGGTAAATGATCAAGTCCAATCTTACCGTTTTCAGATCGTTCCACTTTGATCACTGCACAAGGCCCTATATAAAGATTCAAACTTCTTGTATCAATGCCTGAACCATCAGGTGAGTAATGGTTTGGCGCATCTGTATGGGCACCTAAATGTAAGGTGCTTGTAACCGATGACAAAGTCATATGATCACCTTTGGTCGAATCCATAGAGATATCTCGTTGATAGGGAACATCACCGGGAAAAACTGCAGTTTTCTCATTGATAGGAGGACTAATATCAATAATCCGTAATCCTTCCCAAACATTTTCAAACATTGTCTTATCCTTTTAATGGTTTACGAGCAACTACCTTAAACTCTACATGAATCGGAGTAGGCAAAGCTTCGATACCAACAGTTGTTCTGGTAGGACCATCCTGCGGAAAATATTCGCTATAAATCTTATTAAAAATCTTAAAATCAGCCTCCATGTCTGTGAGAAAAACCTGAATGTCCACAACATCCTTCAAACTGCATCCAGAGGCCTCAAGAACAGCCTTTACATTCCGGAAAACCCCATGGGTTTCTGCGCTTATATCATAAGACATTACAGCGCCTTCTGAGTCCATCTCTAAACCTGGAATATTGTTGGTGCCTCTTTCTCTCGGCCCAATACCCGATAAAAAAACAAAATCCCCTTCCTCACGTGCATGAGGGTATGACCCCACCGGTAATGCCGCTTTCTGACTATCAATTACTCCAGACTTCTCACCTTTTCCAAGATTACCGCTAGGAAGTTGATTCCAACGTTTTTTTAGAGCATCATTGGGGTATAAACCCACTAAGGCAGCACCTGTTCCCCAAACAGGCTGATATTCAAAAACTTGACCACTGAATTCATTGGATTCCAATCCTATTGAATTCAACCACCAAATTCCTTTGAATTGCATATCTCCATTAGCCTCTCGCGCAAATTCACGAGCACACTGAGCCACATCCTCAAGACGACCTTCACCCAACAACTCCAGAATCTTCAAATTCCATTCATTATCTTTTTTGCTGGAAATATAATCTTCTGAAGGTTCAATATCATGAGTGAAATAACGGTTAGATAGGTTACTCACCAGTATCACTACTACTTTTTTATTGTAAGCTTTTAGTGCTCTGAGTGTACTTGCTCCAATGGCCATGGTCTCTTGCTTCTCAGCATACATATTGCAACTGAGCATGCTAGCTGCATATCGATTTTCAGGATTAATAAGTTTCTGAGCAACCACAGTGCCTGTGTCAATAGGAAAACCTTCATAATTAACAAGCATGGTGTGTCTACCAGTTTTTTTAACTTCTGAAGCATGAATCGGTGCAAAAGCTTCATCCACTTTGAACTTGTATGGCATAGTCCCAAGATCATGCCAGTTGGAATCCACATGAACCCATTCGGGTTCGGGGTCTGCCTGAAAAAGCCAGCCCAATACCGATAACCATTGCGTAGACATATACAAAATCATATCTGGCTCGATTTGCTGAATTTCCTCGCGAATACGAGCGTAACCCTCATTTAATTTCTGCCAGGCAGGGCTGTCACCTGGCGTAAGTAGAATATGAGGTTGTCCAGCTAACAAATACATTGCAGGAATTTCAAAACTCATAGGTCTTCCCCCCTGCTAATTGCATCCCATTCGACCACTGCATTACCCGTACCAATTACCGAACCGTAAGAATGAACTTCTGCTGGATAATCTGGTACAGCCATTGCATGTAGCATCCAAGCTAAAGCTCCCGCTTTAACCTCAGCCTCAGCCATATCAAAAAACTCTGGAAGAATGTCTAGCAACTGTTGACATTTACCTTTCTTCATCAAGTCAAGCACCTGCATATCCCACAAATACTGTCCATGATGATAAATATGCTCTTTACTCATATCCTCAGGGATTTCGGCTTCCCATGTAAAGTGTCGATGAGATAGCGAGTTACTCGCCAATAACCAAGCCTTTTTACCAGAAGCATTAATCGCTTGGGCAGTTGCTCTGCCTAACTTAGCCATTTCTTTCTGACCTACCTCGTTAGAGAAGTAATACGGTGAATTATTAGAAGAAACGCAAACTACAGGAATATCCCAGTCAGGATTCACCATATGAAGTGAGATAATTGTTCCGTAATCGATTCGAAAGTCTGGGTTTTGCATTACTTTCATGCTTAAACCCTCTTTCTCTCCTTCAGCCTTAATAGCCATGGAAAGTTCAACATCTACCTCCAAATCATATTTGTAACGAAATAAATGTGGAAAAATAGGATCCACTGATAAACCATGAAATTCAGGTAAACCCAACACATGATGTCCAACCACTGTCTGCCAATGCGGAGAATGTACCAACAATACGTCAGGCGGATCTTTTTTTAATTTTTTACGCAAACGATCATAACCCCATCGAAGTACCTCCCAACCACCCTCACTCTTAGGTTCGTTACGCTCTGGGTTTTCCGCATACACAAGGTGAGGTGGATGAGGCGATAGAATCCCCTTAGTTATCCTACCGTTATTAACTGTCATGCTCTCTCCTAAATCATCAAATAAGTGCAATACATACGTTTTTTGATTCAGTATAAAAATCAATGGAGTAATGCCCACCCTCGCGACCTACTCCGCTAGCTTTATAACCGCCAAATGGCGTTTTAAGATCTCTTTTCAACCAAGTATTTACCCAGATTATACCTGCCTTCAAACCTGCTGCAAAACGATGTGTTCTAGTTGAATCTTTTGTCCATATCGTCGCAGACAACCCATATGCAATGTCATTGGCCATTGTAAGTGCTTCAGATTCACTACTAAAAGACTGTAATGTCACAACGGGACCAAAAATTTCTTGTTGAATCACATCACAATCCTGAGTTAATCCATCTATAACCGTTGGCAAAATAAAATAACCATTGGCTAGTGGCCCCGTTAATAAAGGAATTTCTCCGCCACAAAGAATTCGACCACCCAGCTGCTTAGCCTTGTCAATATATGACAATACCTTATCTCTATGCGAAGCACTCACCAGTGCCCCCAAATCACTACTTTCACAGAAAGGGTCTCCAGTAACAAGCTCTTTCGTTTTAGCAACAAATGCCTCTCTGAACTGCTCATAAATACTTTCTTGAATCAGGATTCGAGACCCACAAAGACATATTTCACCCTGATTCGTAAAAGCGGAACGGACGCTCTCCTCAACTGCTAATTCAAAGTCGGCATCAGCGAAAATAATATTTGGATTCTTACCACCCAACTCTAGAGACAGTTTTTTAAAGTAAGGTGCGGCTTGCTGTTGAATATCAATCGCAGTCTGGGTACCACCCGTAAAAGAAACCAGCGGTATATCAGGATGAGATGAAATTGCACGCCCTACGTTATGACCCAGTCCATGGACTAGGTTGACCACTCCTAGTGGTAAATCAATCTCAGAGAATATCTCACATAATGCATTTGCCGTAGCAGGAGTTAACTCACTACACTTAGCTACGCAAGTATTGCCACAGGCAATAGCGGGAGCTATTTTCCAAGTCAAGAGATAGAGCGGTAAATTCCAAGGACTGATTAAACCGGCAACTCCTACAGGTTCTCTCAATGAATAATTGATCGCCTGATTATCCATGGTACTGGACTGCTCCAGATGATGAGAAATTGCTCCTGCAAAAAATCTAAAATTACTGGCAGCTCTTGGAATGTCTATTCTGGCTGCCAAACTCAAAGGTTTGCCCTGATCAGTAGACTCTAATTCAGCGAGGTGTTGAGCTTTATTTTCAATGGCCTCCGCAATTTTTACTAAATATTCACATCGAATAGCTAATGGGAGTGTCGACCATGAATCAAAAGCTTTATCGGCTGCCCGAACAGCCATATCAACATCAACAACCGAAGATGAAACCACCTTAGCATATACCTTTCCGGTAGCAGGCTCATATACATCCATCTGATCACCACTTGCCGCATCATTAAATACACCATCGATATAATTTTTGAAAATCACTAACTTTTCTCCAAATATTTTTCAGGGTCAAACTCCCAACGATCGCGATCTACGTCCCAGCTATCCCACGCTTGAATATCTGACATTCTATGACGCAACTGCGGTGGTATAACATCGCTAACAATGTATCCCTTCTGGCGATCAAGAGCATACGGATTGCGTAATTCAAAACCTAAAACACCTAGTATCCAACGTGCCACAAACCAAGTGGCAGTGTTATCCCATCCATGAGCAATTTTTACAACAACTCCCAATCCTTCAGGGTAATCCTCATGCTCAATTGCCAAGCCAAGAAGCCCATCCGCACCTTCTTTGGCAATAATCTTTCCATTACAACTCTTCATTATGGTGCTATCTAGACGATTGAAACCTCCGACCAGATCAGGATTACGCACCATTGACTCCCAAATCCAGTCCTCATCTTTACGAGTTACCAATGAAGCGTACATGGTCGCTAACTCATTTACACTCATGCTTAAAGTTGGTAAACCGCAACCGTCCTTGGCAATAACACTCGGTTTCCATTCAGTACCAAGTAACTTCTGAACCTCTTTAATATATTCCTGCGTAAACTGATGATGAGGCCATGTATAACCGACTCGAGACCAGCCTTGAAGCTGACAACCCCGTAAAATAGCAGCGTGCTCGCCCGAGCAAGTATGATACCAGCGCCGCGGTCGGCGACGCTGCTTACCAAATTGAATCATAGGAAGCGCATGAGGAGTCTGCATTAATCCCAGCTCGGATTCCTTAAGAATAGATTTAACCGCCCGTACATGCTCTGTATCACCATTATGACTTGCTACCGAAATCGCTTTTTGTTCCCAGTTGAGAACATTATCTAGATCATTGCTGAAAACCCTCATCATCACAGGTTTCATCATGCTACGACCATAGCAAATAACATTACCACCCCAGCTGTATATCAAACGCTTGCCCGATACCCATGCAACCGCACCGTGTATTGTGCATTCGGCAACGCCATTCCTCCGATATTCGACTAGCGGAACCCAAGTATTGCTAATTTCTTGACTCATAGCTTGCCTCCAACCTCAAAAGTGAGGAGCTACTTTTTCCATAAACAATCGCATACCTTGCATAACTTCAGCACTATTATGATTGTTAAAATCAAACCATAGGAGTAATTTATCCTGTGGATGAAAGCGCTCTCTTATTTGCTCCACAACATCTTCGGGTGTTCCCACTAGAGCATTATCAGTAGCATTTGCTACTTTAGCGGGGTCAAGAGTTCCTTCAATCGCTTTCCAGTAGTTCTCATTGGCATTTAAAGCCGCTTTTTTCGCTCTTTCGCGTCTTTCATCAATCCCCACACCCTGATCATCATTCAGGAAACAAAGAACTGTACGAGGCATATACTCACGCTTCCAAAGACCGCCTGCCGAATGATAAATTTTGCTCATCTTGGAATGGGTTTCTTCAATCTGCTTGGGTGGCGTTATGGATAAATTAAAAACAGCTACCGGCA
>CAZYUV010000065.1:0-13751 GCA_964650625.1 uncultured bacterium | reverse complement strand
CCTGACAAATTTTGACCTGCAATTTCTAATACTGCATTTTCGCCGGCAATCATCTGCTCATCTAGCAAATCTTGAGGTTTAATCAGATTTTGAAAAGTTGTCACTATGGGAAGGCTTTCCGTAATTTCTAGACAGGAAAAAGAGCCACAATTAGTAGAGGTTAGGCCAGCCGAATTAATCAAATCTAAACTGTAGCGACCGGGTGGATTATGTTTAGGAACGGTCACAAGAGCTTCCGTAAATGTAGTCTGATCTGGAGATAGATTCACCACGACTGAGGCAATATCTTGGTTGATAAGTCTAACCGTACTGAGACTAGATAAACTTGTACCTGTTATTCTAATTTTGAAATCCGTAAGGTTATCTGTGATATTACTTGGTATAGAAACGCCAGTAGTGGTTTCAGCTTGAACAGAAACCGAGTTAGACGGGACAGTTCCCTCTTGAATGGTGAATGTGGAATTGCTCACAGTGACTCCACCCTGATTCATTACTGCCACGTAAAAAGTTCCTGGCGCGCCACCGAGTGGAAAAACAAGTTCGGCTAAATCATATTCCGTGCTGGTAATAGCCAAGGGGGATCCACTTGCAAATGAATCAACCAAAGTCTGCCGATCTGTAGAGATTCTAGCTTGGTATACCGATGAAAGTCTTTGACCCAAAATGCGCACTGTACTATTCGTATCATTAACTGCTACCCCAAACTCCAATTGCACATCAGAAATTATGGAAGCAGACTCTATTACGGAGAGACTTACTGAACCCACTCCGTTTTCGGTTACCAAAACTTCATTACCACACGGAGTCGATGGATTGCATGAATTTCTAATGAGAATATTATAGGATCCCGTTTGAAGCCTAGTAGGTACTGAGCCTGTCCAACGAACAAGACCAAGATTATTTACGAGTACAGAAGATACGGGCGCTAAAATATATTCAATATTAGGATTTGAAGTCAGACGAATCTTGACCCGGTCTGCATATGAACCCATTAAATTATAGCCTTGAAAACTGATTTGCTCTCCCGAATCATTGTTAATGCTAACCGGACTCAAGCCAACTTGAATGTTAGAAAAGCTTGGAGAAAAAATCTCCTCCACTAAAATCGATTGGGCCGAGATTGAATTATCTGTTACTAATTCACCTTGTAAAACTATGCGATAATCCACCGGGAACAAACCGTACGCCGGCATGAAGATATCTAATTGCTGATCGTTAATTATTTGAAATTCTGAGCTACTTAACTCAATAGAGCGCGGCTGAATAAAACCCTCATTCCCAAAGTATTCCAAATAGACTTTATTAACCACCGACAGATTACTACCTTGAATATTTATTATTGATGAAGTCCCTAATTGATGATTAGCAGAACTCAAAGCTGTTATCTCAGGCAATCCTCTATTATCAACAGAAAAGCTTATGGTTAGAGCTCGAGTCTTAAATTCTTCTGTAAAACTTGCACTAGAGGGATAAGTATCAATAGCTAAAGTTATATTCTGCTGAATTCCAACACCCAAATCAGCGGCAGACTCCCAGAATAAACTATGTTGAAAACCTTCATTTCGTAAGGTCTCTAAATTGAGTAATCCACTGCCTCCAGAGCTAATTGTAGCGGTTAAAAAATTAACTCCATCGGAGGAGTACATTAGAATTACATTAGCTGAGTCCAATTCAGCATCAAATAAACGATAACCTATTTCGACTTTGCCTCTTTGATTTTGTTGCACCAAATCGATTATGGCGTACGGCAAGTGATCTCCACCTGAAGACGTTCCCTCAACATATTCTGCAGCACGCACCAAATTATCTGTAAGCAAACTCCTCTCTAGCAAAGGCTGCGAATCAGAGTCTACATTCTCATTCTTTAGTTCGTTGCTTATCAATTCCGCTAAAATGACTCTTTCAGATTCAAAACTTTGGAACTGATCGATGGTTTCAATCGTAGTAAGAGGCTGATTATTCTTTATCTGTTTATAGAGAAGGGTCTCAGCAGTAGAGTCTACGTCAACATTCTTAGATAGTTGAGGATTGGATACCTGCAATGGTGGAACCGTTGCCTTAAGTGCTAGCTTACCCTGAGATATAGTGACCTCTATCTCCTCTCCAAATGGTAGTCCCTCAATGAAATAGGTACCATCGACACTTATCAGCCCGGTCAATGTGGTTGGAGGACCAGGAGAAAAACCATATTGAGCAATCACGGTGAAACCACTGTAATTCGTTATCTGACCAACTGCGCGTCGCACTGAGGTTTTGGGTAAAGCTGCTGAAGTCTTGAATCCTATTCTCTGAAGTGATGCATTTAAGTTGGCATCATTAACCAAATCCGGTAATTGGAGTCGACCTTCCAAAATACCAGTGGTAGGCGTAATTGGAACTTGTTCAGGAAAACCCGAGTCGGAGGTACTTCCTCCACAACCCGCTAGCAAAAATGCTATTAAACCCAGACCCGCTGTTAGAAGATATTTACTCAAATTATACGCCCTGATATCGCTAATAAACTAAATTAGACCCACTTTAATTCTTCCTTAATCTGCGTGCCTCTCATGTGCCATAGAATCATGCGAAATCCTAAAATACTTAGTAGTTGGATAATTTGAGAAGTTCGTAATTCTTGCTGTATACAAACAAGCAAAATCTTCAACTTGATCTCCAAATCTGGATTTTCGTCTTCTTGATTTAAACAAGCAACCCCACATCTCGTTGTACGAAGAGTCTAGATACCTCTCAAGGCGCTTAATATCTTTCAAGCATTCCGTGGCCTTGTCTTCATTGGAAGCAATTACCTTGCGAATCGAACGCATTTCTTGGTCTAACTCTTCAAGTTCACTATCTACAAGGTCCTCATAATAATCAAGCTTACGATTTCTCATATGGGTAATTTGCGCCTCTAACATGCTGACTTCTTCACGAATCTCAGTCAAACTCGAGCTCAACATATCCAGATTATCTTTATCAACTCGCTTGGCATTAAAAATATTTATCTCATCTTCTAGTTCTAGAATAACCATTACTGTTCGCCAACCGCAGGTCTGCTTAGACTTTAAGATATCACCGAAAGTATGATCCCCAAAATACAAGATACTCTCACCAAAAACTCCTAGTCTTTCTTCTAAATTCTTAAAGTACCCACCCCTGTATACTTTTGGACAAACCTCTTTGGGAATCTCTACTCCAAACTCATCAACATTTAGCTTCTCAAGTTCTGCCGAATTTAGAAAAAAACCTGGCTTGCAAGCGCTCACAATAATAAAGTCAAAATAATCCTGCCAATTATCGTAACCTGGAACTTCATCATTCAAGAGATAAGTCATAATGATGTTTGTATAGTAGTACTCTGAATTGGTTAACAAAAATAAACGTTTACCACCCTGCATAAAATGAAGCAAGGTTTTAGGAAGAGCGGGATCTTTTTCTATATAGAGAGGTAAGTTTTCTATTATTACAGATTTTAAGCTACCATCTCTATGAACTCCATCGATGCACTGCCTTACCTCTGAACTAACCTTTTGATAGGCCAGTTCTCGCTTTAATTTACCTTCCGCATGCAAACGGTCTAGTAAATCTACTAGCTTAACGTAGAGACAGGCTTCTGGTAGACAAAAGAGCGTATCAAGATAAGCATAATCTTCTGAACTTGGCCTATAAGATTCACCCGGTAAATTATATAGCTCTTTTCTCTCTTCTCTCGGAATAACTGTTAAACCATGGTAAGCCACTTCTACATATTTGTGTGTGTCTAACTTGATTAAATTTCCACGCTTTTTGTCAATAATGAGACCACGAATTACAAGGCCATCTTCAAACTCTAAAGCACTAACTTCTTTGGGATACTTGAAGTCTTTAACCAACTTATCACGTGTTAAGTTGAAAGCTAACTCTTGGGCTTTTAGAGTATACACCGCAAGAGTGTGATCCATATCAAAGCCCATGTGTGTAATCGTATTTAGCTTTAAATTACGATTTATATAAACCTTTGATGCATCATCGATTTGATCAGCATGACCGTGCTGAAATCTAAGTTGATCCCATCTACCAACCACTCCAAACCTCCCGTTTCAGAATTAAGGAATTCTTTATTACCATCTAGCCGGGTTAAATTGCGCTGCAAGGCTAAGGCTACTAATCTAACAAAAAAAGCCCAATTGAACCATCTTTTGTACGATGTTTTTACAATAACAAAGGGGAAGTCAACGACTCCCCCTAGTAATAGAAACGTATAAATTGGTTCTCTTAAAACTTAGCAGCCTCTTCAACTCCTATTAGTTTCTTGTATTTGTGGTAAGCAGATTTAACCATTCCAAGAAGTCCGTCACCCGAAACATTGTTATCAGTCTTCACAAAAATTTCCACATCATTGGCAACCTTCTGTGGAATACCAAACTTTTCAATCATCTTACTTTGTAAATCCACTTCCTCAGGACCTTTTTCTGAATCAACGTAGCTTAAGGAAATCACAGATTGCAAGATCTGCTCTTTTACGTTAATACTTTCATTTGAAATATCATAATCAAGCTTATCGAAAAGCTCTTGGTCACCCGCAATCAAACGCTGCACAATCTTATGGTTGTGGGGAAATCTGGCAACCACTTTTTCTATTGCCAGTACCTCAACAGGGCTTTGCACCTTATCTGCATTCATCATCATGACTAAACCACGAAACATTGCCAATTCAACCTTTGGTAAACGCATATTATTTAGCGCTTCCAGTCTGTTGCTAGGGTCTTCGCGATAGAAAACTCGCGCCACCTGACCAACCTTTCTTGTAAACATATAATTCATTGATCCTGAAACACCAGCACCAACCAGTGGGATAAGCCCTACCACTCCCCTTTCTACCGCTGCCTCACTTATGAATTTCTTAGCGAACAATGTCTCCAGAATATCCCCTAAAATAGGATTTAGAGCTCCTACCTTATGAACCGCACCAGCTAAGAAAGCATTATTAATTTTCTCACGAACATATATGGTAATACCATTTTCCAAATACTGCTGAAGAGCCCTTGTGGCAGCTGAAACCCCAGAAGCAACCCCAAAAAGTATTAGCGCTTCGGTTACCCGCTCCTCTTCTTTTAAATCCTTACCATAAATTTCTGCAATTCTAAAAATCAAAGTCGCCTGCTTCTTGAACAGAAAAATCATATCAGGCACCATAGTGCCCACATTAACTGCAATTTGGGTAGCAGTTCCAGCTCCTGGAAAAACTCCTGGCAATGCTCCAACGAAACCCACACCGGCGGTTAGCCGAGCGCTTTGCTTAATCAAATGGTCTGTCAGTTGATCCTTTGATAAATGCGGAAATTTTGCACGAAGCTTATCATTGAGCTCTTTATAGTTCTTCGAGAGAATACCCATCTTCTCAAGCATGGCAATGAACCAAGTTTCCATCTGTAGATTCTTGGTCACAGCAGCATCCATCTTGACTTGATTCTCTTTATCCACAAGATCACCGATAAAGCCAGTCTCGCCATAAAGACGGCTGAACTTCTGCACTTTAGCAACAGAAACCTCCGACAATGAATCACTACTGGCAGCTGAGCGAGGAACTCTATTAACTCTAGCCTTCTGCTGTCTCATAAAGTTTTCAAACTGATCACCCTCTAGATATACAAGAGCCAATGACAAGAATTTGTCGCGGAGATTGTTATTACCATTATCTTGGGATTCATAGGCCTGGTTAATAGCCCAACGCACCCTTGAACTGTAAACATCTTGGGACTTGATAACTGATTCATCCAGATTGTTTCCACTTTCAGATAGAAGAAATTTTTCAAGTTTATGAGCAGGGTTCGCTGTCAAAGTAGAGATGACAACCCCTACCAACAAAAAAAACTTTAGCTTCAATTTGAAATTCATCACAACCTCTTCGATTAATCACAACGCAAACTTAATTACGTAGACACCGCGAAAAGGTTTCATCGAACAACAGCTATTTTACAGCGTAATTTATGAGATACGCCCGACTGGTCCTGAACTAATAATTGAGCCACATAAACGCCATTGGAGACGCTGACACCCTGTTGATTATTTAGTAGCCAATCAAACTGATGAGTCCCACCCTGAGTAGGAAGGTCAATGCTATTAAAGGAATTATTACTGTAAACCAACCTTGAAGATATATCATAAATTTTTAATCGAACACTTTTGACGGCCTGCGTCAATCTATATTCCAATGTCGCAAACTGACTAGCTGGATTAGGATAAGAGCTAAATTCCATTCTTAGGGGACCCGCAACCATTATCATCGTTTTATGAATAATCTTATTACCCAGAAGGTCGGAAGCCTCGAAGGTGAGTTCTTGGTCACCTTCAGACAAAAAATACCGACTTTCCAAAACCACATTACCATCGTTATCCACAGTCGTTATAAGCCTGTTGCTATCTAATTCCGCTTTTATTGACTTCTTATCCAAACCCGATAATTCATCTTCTACAAACAATTGCATTGAAAATTGACGACCTGAGAATAACTCCTCAGATAAATCGTAAGGAATCGTGATACTTGGTCCGGTAAGATCGCGCACAAGATGCAAAGAGCCAAGAGTAGATAACTCCACAGTTCGCCATTCACCCGCAGAAACACTGGACACATCGGTAAGAAAATCTAAACCTTCAGCGGAACTTAAAAACAGCCCTGTTTTAGAGTTCAATGGAGCATTAAACTTTACTGCAAGCTGCACGGGATTAACCGAATTTAAATTCGCTGGATAAACGCTACCAAGCGCTTGGGACCAGCCACCTTTGGATAAGCTTGCCGATGAACCACTTACTCTTTTGTTTGTATCAGCTTCAGGCGGAGGCAACAATGCTATATTACGTCTGCCATCAAAACTACCAGGTTGTACATCAACTCGTAACCTAGAGTTGAAAACAGAGCCTCCACCTAGCCCATCAATCGAATTCATCGCGAAAGTCACTACTCGGCTCGCAGTATTACCCAATAAATCTTGGCCAACAATCGTAATCTCACCAATACCATCCTGCACATGCTCCAGCATTCGGAGCCCTGTCGAATAGACACGGGGCTCGATTTTGAGAGGCCGCTCCTGGATTACTTGTATGTTGCCGGGTGTAGATATCACAGGATCACCTGACAGCACTTCAGTACTCTTAATTATCAAGGTTAATTCATTATTTGCGACAGGATTCTCGAAAAAACGTACTGAAAAAGTAGGACCAGTTTCAATCTCAAATGCATGAGTTCGGTCCATTATCATAGCATTATTAGCTAAATCAGTCGCATTCTCAATATGCAAGATCGCCTGCCCGTCCCATGAATTGTCCGCACTTTGAGGAATTTGCGCACGCCCTTCCCAAACATTGTCAGTTAGGTTGTAAGTTTCCACTAATTGCTTCGGTATAGAGCTCAAAAAAGGTTGGAAATGTACCTGAGGTCCACCCTTGAGAGCAGCATCAAAAGTTATTCTTATAACAAATTGACCACGTGTAATCGTAGGAATTGTATCCGGCGATATATCCATCCAAGTCACTAAATTAACTTGTGGTGCAAGCGTATCAATAGTAAAGCTTTGCCTGAGTGACTCATTCCCTTGATTGCCAATACTATCTCTCGCTCTTACCCACCACTGGTAATCCCCGTTAGCATTTAAAATCTGAAGAGTTTCAACGTTTTCATTCACCCCAGCTTGTGGAGATATAGGATATGTTGTTAATGATCCCGTAGGTTGAGAAATGTACAGAACATAATCAGCAGCATTCTGAACTGCCTTCCATTCAAAATTGACTGCCGTGCTACTAATATATTCCCTCATTAATGGCTTTACCAAATCAGGAGCATACAAATCACCTTGATTTATAACCATTTCAATAGATTGCATTGAATCGTTACCTGCTAAATCTCGAGCATAAACTCTTAAGAAATATTTAGCTAATGAACCATTAGACACGTCAGTCGCAGTTATTGTTTGTGAAAATGGCGGTAATTCACCGTCAATACGCCATGTACGTTCCTCCAAAACAATACCACCATATGTATCTGATTTCAGTGGCCTAGAACTATCTAGCGTCGGGTCACTAGACTCATTTTCGATGGCTGACAATATTGCCAAACCGGTCGTTATTGGATTTTTCTTAACTGTGGATTCATCTCCTGAACTATCGGGTAAAGCAAGCGAACCATCGGGATTCAAAAACACTAATTCCCAATCTATTTGACCCATTCCAGCCCCACCACTTCCGGGTGAATCTCTTTGAGCTGACAAATCTTTCGCCGTGCCGGATAAGTTAAACACCCCCCCCGATACAATTATCTTGGAACCAAGATTTTGGTTCTCAGGAAGATCTATCTTAAGATTTGGAGCAATGGTATCTAGAAGAAAAAAGAAAGACCTCTTCAACTCTTGAGGCTGGATTTGATCTGGGTTTGTAATAGGGTTCCATCCAGACTGTCCTGCTATGGCCCCATCAATACTATTACCCGCATTATCCACTGGTAAAACGGTCATTGAGTAAATCCCATCTGCTGATCCATCTAAAGGCAAGGTGCGAGTATTGCCCTGCTCGTCTATAAATTCCAAAAGCACTCTGTAATAATCATCTTCTGGACTAAATGTGGGTAAACTAGCATCGAAGGAATTTGGCCTATGTGTATAGTTAAGGCGCGCCTTTATCTGATTACCATTATTCAAATCAAATAACGTAGCATCCAAATCTTCTGGACGATAAGGCGTTACTAGCTGTGCGCTCATCCCAGAATATTGTACCGAAATCCCAGATCCAAAATTTATATGAGAGTCCTCATCCAAAACATGTAATTTTGGGGGATGAGGGTCCTCCAGAATAGCTGAAAAATGCTGTAGTGGAGCATTAATTTTCGAGTTTTCAGCTGGAAAAACCTGGCGAGTAAATGGAGGAGTCGTATCTAACAAAAATTCTTTTATTATAGGATCTGAAAGATTTCCAGCATCATCGCGTGCTATAACTTCCATACTATATGGTCCATCGTATAAACCGAATCTTGGATCTCGACTACCTTCGATCACTCCAGCACCTATCGCTGAGGGATTGGGAAAACCAAAATCAATTGCTGGAAAAACCTGACTTTGATCTCCCGGAATCAAAGTAATTAATCCATTTGCTGAACACACTCCATTACTTGAATCCGCATCAATTGTTATGGTTGTATTCATCGTTCGAGCAACGGTATCAGGTCCATTTAGACGGGCTTTTAGAAAAACCTGACTACGGGATAAGTTCATACTTGCATCATTAGAACAGATTTCAATACTGCTCAACTCTCGAATACTATCAAGATTTTCCAAATCCTTGAGAAAAGGGCTGTCTGGAATTAACTCCCCAGTAATAGGCTTATCCAATAACGGGTTACCAGTGTCCACCTGAAAATCATCATCAATTGCAGGCGCTGGAGATATGGCAACTTGAACCGAAGATGCCTGCACATTTGTATTATCCACCTCAAATGAAAACGCTTCGTTGGAAACATTTCCCACTTTATCCACAAGAGTGACTTCCAAAGTATAATTACCCTGAGGTGCTCTTCGTAAGGGACGATCACTAAAAAGTTCATCCTCATGAGGAAGAATATAAATTAAACCATTAGGTGGCTTAGTCGCCAATGTGCCTCCTAATTCCTGACCTTCTGGATCTAATAATACCACCCTAATTACATCATCATTTATCTGTGCGCCACTATCAAAAATACGCGAAAAATCGACCCCCGAAGAGTTTCCCCTAGCAAAAGTATCGCCCCCAGAGTTTTCTGGCAGATCATCAGGAAGATCATAATCTTTGACTATTACCGTTATTTCTCTTGGAAAATTACTCTCTGGAATTTTTTCGCCATTCGCCGGATCACTTTGAATTATTCCCACAGAGTCGGGCTGGAATCGATTTAAATCTGGAGGAATCGTATCCACTATTAGAGCCCGGGAAAGTTCAGCACCATTGCTAAGGACACCTTCAGTAATTGATAGAGCGTTACCAGCTAAGTCCAATCCACCTTCAAACAAAAAATCCACTTGCCCAATATCCTTTAAGCCCGCTTGAGGAGTTACCGAATAAGTAACCTCATTTGGAGAAGCCTGAAACAAGTCTGGATCAAAAATGGCAAAATAGGGATCCGGAGGGGTGCCTACACCACTACCCGTCTGAATAATACTAAGAGTTGGCGGCGTTTTTAGATCTTCTGAGAAACTTGCCTTTATCAGGACTGTTTCGCGTTTCACAAAGACCCCTGGCGCCTCCTCAATCGTCTGCTCCGGACTGTTTGCATTGCGAATAATTTCCAATCTAGTCATCACCGGCGAAGCAGTATCTTTAACAACTTTGTAAACCACAACCTCTGAACGGTTTGCGGGTGAACCGTCATTAAAAGTGGCGTCCGCATTCGCCGTATCCCATGCAGCAAGCTCCACAAGATACTCACCATCTATCTGCTCTTCAGCAATCCCAAGCGCTACAGCGAAAAGACCTGGAGCTTCTCCGGTTTCAGCCTGTATTGCCCCAGACTGCGCCAACCCACCAACAACCTGCACCGCAAGCTGGTCAGAAGATACCGAAGGAGCTGGGTCAACTATTCGTCCTGTTACGAAAACATCAGTAGAGGTGTAATACGTCCTGCCTGCGCTATAAGCAATAGGATTGTCATTGGGCTCCTCACTTTCAAAAACCTGCTGAGGCTGAATTGTTGGTGCCAGCTGATCAAAAGTGATGATCATAGCGTTTGAACTGGTAGCTGTGCGATTGAAGACATCTTGAAACACTCTCACGCGAACCGTTTTCTGTTCCGAGGTGTTAAAAAAAACTGTAACACTCCCTTCACAATCTACCTCATTGATTGACGAGCCGGCATCGGTGGGTGAGCTTGGCAAAGCCGTTACCGCAAATGTTGAACTCAGAAAATCAGGCGTTGCTCCATCATGAACAAATGGAACTGGATATCTGGAATAAGAGGTTCTACCAAGTTGGATGTCTTGCGTTTCAGTAATAGACGTCCCAATAATTGCTCTTTCGATAACACAATTAGTAGGAGTCTCCTCGTTGCACTGACCTAAAGAGTTACCTGTGCACGCTGCCTCACAATACCGGACAAAAACCAATATGGTTAAGATCAGTAATGGTAACAGTCGAACATTCATGCTTAATCCTATACAAGTTTTAAACCTGTGACGCCCAAGCCCGCTTCTAAAGCAAAACTAGATACGCGTATCAAAACTCATTAAGAGGCCGAGTATATACCAAAAACTGTTCAAATTGAAGGTTTTTTGTAAGCTTAACTAAGCCCATGACTGTAATAATGTCGCTAGAAAGAGACCTTGGAGCTTAATGCGGTAAACCAAGACAAAATCCCAAGATATCGAGATAAGAAATTATCGCAGAACAACAATTTTAAGATGCTTCTTATCCAACCTACCTTGAACATCTTTGACACTTATTTGACATAAATAAGTACCATTACTCAAGCTTATTCCATCTTCCCTGGCAAGTTGCAACCGATAAGTATTTCGACCCAAATTACCTGACAAATTTAAGTCACGAGTTGAATCTGTTGAAAATATCCGCCGGCCGGCCACGTCATACAACTTGATCGTCACGTTACTAGCAGGTCTGTTTAAATCATAACGAATATTAGCAAAATCAACCGCTGGATTAGGATAAGCATAAGCATTCAAGCGAATAGGGCCAGCTATCAAGATGGATGACTTTTGGATGCTCAGATTACCCAAACGATCACTTGCCTGAATTTCTAAATGATGGCTACCACGAGCTAGATTTCCCTTGAATTTCGCCTCAAAAGACCCGTCATCCAACTTAGTAACCTCCATACCTTGGCCCGCCAATGTAGCCATAATCGTTTGCGGCTCAACCCCAGAGCCTTGATCTTGAATACTAAAGTTTAACTTTGGACTTCTAGACTCTAAAGCTCTAATTTCCAATGAATCATCTAGTTCAATTTTTGGCGCCACCAAATCTTCGTAAATCGCTAGTCCCCCCAAACGCTCAATCGCGAAAGTACGAATTTCAGATCCAGGACCTGTCAACCATTGTATATGCTCGGCACTTTCAAGAAAAATACCCTGCCTATCTCCTAGAGGCTCCTTTAGACGAACTTGAACATATGCCTTCTTCTTTAATTGAACATGGGAAGGTACTATCTGCTCAAGGTTACGCAATTTACGAAGTTCAACATTCACAGGAGTGTTTAATTTCGCCATGCTCCGCTTGACATCCGTATCCAATGAGCTTTCGTCAATCTCATTGGGGGGTAAAATCGCTAAAGAACCCACAGATTTATCAAACGTATCAGCCGAAAAATCTACCCTCAATCTAGCCGACCTTAGTCCAAATTGATTACCATTTACAACAGAGGCAATGGGAAAGCGAACAACCCGTGAAGCCGAGTTACCATTTAAATCTGTTCCAGATATCTCCAATACACCTTCCTCAATAGAAGATGAACCTGTTAACTTCATTACCGCGCTATAAACTCTCGAACCCAATCGCAACATTGTATTATTTGCAAAAGAAAGGCCCTGTGGATTAAGAATTACCGGGGGCGCGAGCAAGTCTTCACTCGCCACCACTAAAAGAATTAGCTCCGATCGGTAAACCGGATTTTCAAAAAACTTAATATCGTAAGCAGGGCCCGTATCAATCTCGAAACTATTACTTCGATCAATATCCATACGATTCCCTGCTGCATCCAAAGCATCGCTAACTTCAACGACGGCAATCCCATCCCAATTAGCTGCTGCAGTCTCGGGAATGGTGGCCACCCCTTGCCATAAATTAGAACCAATATTGAACTCATCAGTCATTATTGTCTGACGACCAACAGAGGAGCCAAAGGGATCAAAAGTAACCAACGGTGAACTTTGCATATTTTCAGAAAAATGGATCTGCAGCTTAAATTGTCCAATCGTAAGCTTCCCGCTTGACTCGGGGGATAAATCAACCCAGTTCAGAAGGCTAATTTTTGGTTTGGTGCGATCAATAACAAACTTTCGCCTAATAGATTCCGTTCCCAAATTTCCAACTGAATCTTTAGCTACAACCCACCACTCATACTCTCCCTCTCGAGTTAAAACCTCAGTATGAAAAACATTATCAGCACCATTGGTGGCTACCGAAAAAGTTGTTATTAGGCTATCGGGGCTAGAAAGCGTTAGAATATACTCCGCAACATTCGAAACCGGCCTCCATTCAAAATTCACCAATCCTCTAGTCAAATTCTCATTGAAGTCTGGAGCAATTAGTAGAGGAGCAGGCAGATCACCTAAAGATAGATTTACCTTCAATGTGCTTATAGTGGAGTTTCCCGCAAGATCGTAAGACTTAATGCGTAGAAAGTAGTTAGCAATCTTACCCGAATTATTTTCTGACGGCCCAATAATTTCATCAGTGGGCGGCAAAGATCCATCAATAAGCCAACTTCGCTCTTCCAACTCAATGTTACCGTAGGAAGTCTCTATCAAAGGCCTCGTGGAATTCGTTGACGGATCTTTAGATACATCTTGAATATCGGACAACTCCGCCAATTGACCACTTAAAATTGGGTTATTCTTTCGCTTACCCTGGGTACCATCAGTTCCTGGTATCAATTCCCCATCTTCAGTCAAATAGACCATCTCGTATTCAACTCTATCAATACCAGAACCGCCACTAGAAGGTGCTTCGAGCTTTGCTGACAAATCCAAAGTCTTTCCAGATCACTGAACTCTAGAACCATTAAAGTTAAGCTCTGAAGGGCTACCATCTATACTCAGTTGAGG
>CAZYUV010000064.1:0-13954 GCA_964650625.1 uncultured bacterium | reverse complement strand
CCGTTGTAACCCCACAATGTGGTGAGCCATTTCAAAGATCAGGAACAGAGCTCCAGGCACTACAAACCAAAGATGAGCAAAAGCCACAGCAATACGCTGAAGAGCCCCCCGATGTAAGAAAGAGAGACTCACTTTTTTACATCGATTCGGAAGGCAAATTTCAATTTATTGATTTCGAGGATGACATCGTCCAGTCACTCTATGGAAAACCCACAGCGGTAGACTTTGCTCAAACTGTATTCCAAATAAAAGATCCAGTAGGTAACAACGTTATAAGTTCATCAGATTTTCTACTGTATGACGTAACAGGAGATAGTATTGTAGATTTAATATCATTACATCCTACTGAGAGAAAAGTGATAATTACGAAAGGCACTGGAAATAGACTATTACTATTTAATCCACCTTCCACCGAAACGGTTCAAGTACTTAATACACTACCCGACCCAGTTAGAGTCAACGTAGTCAAATCAAAACCCACAGATCCACTGAGTACAGCTGCTCATGTTGTAGATATAGTTGTTACAAACTCAGGAGCAAGCTCCACCACAGTATTTGAACACTTCAACACCGAAGAAGAAAGTCCAGGAAGATGGTTTAAGTTGGGTGTAAGTTTTGAAGTTGGCGATGTAGGTAATCGTTTTGGCGATGCCGTAATTGAAACTGATAATATCTTCACAGGCCGCAATGTGGGGAATACCGCTGAAACTAGACCGGGACATGCAGTCTGGGATCGTTATCACTATGGAAATCACGCGCCCGGGGAATATTTCCATGTGGGGTTAGCCCCAACTGAAATCAGCACTAAAGGTATTATAGGACTACAATCCAATCCTACAAAGAATGCCTCAGTGCTTACTGCACTACCATTAACTTCTTCCACGATTTTCAGATCTACACGCAGTTTTGGACTAACTACTGACCCCGTAATTTTAGAGCATGTAGATCTTAATCGCGACGGCATAACTGATATTGTGACCCTTGACTCTAAAAACGGAATTCTTGCCAACATATTCTCGAATTCTGGTACAGCACTGACTTTTGATCAGCAACCACGCTTTTATCTCACTGAAAGAACAGGTGGTATAGCTTTTGGAGATATAGACCAACGACGTGATAGAGATAATATTAAAACAACAGATTTGATAGTCTCAAATTTTAACAAAAACTCAATTACCATATACTTTAATGGTGGCATACCAATCTCTGACGAAACTACCGATAGTTTTTCATTTAATCATCCAGATTACCAAGCTCAAACACTCTCTGTAGGTCGAGGACCTAGAGGGCTAACTGTAGCCGACTTAAATAATGATGGCATGTTGGATATCGCGGTAGCCAATAAAATCAGTGATAATGTCAGCATAATTTATGCTAAAACTGTGGATCCCGTTACTTTTGATCCTCCAGTCTTTTATTCAGTGGATAATTCACCGGTCAGTGTTTTTGCCATGGCCACTCGCACTCATGCCGCTGAGACCAATCCCATACTTGATTTAGTCACGGTCAACAAGAGAGGTGAGTCTGTTACAATCCTGCGTAATAAATCAAGAATAGGGTTTCAACAAAAAGGATTCTATAAACCGCAAACTGTTGGAATTGCTGAATATAGCCCAAGCCATCACAGAACCATTGATTCAACATCAGGTCAAATTAAAGACCCATTTCTTGAGAGCCCATTCCTTGTTGAATCTGGCGATTTCGGAAACTTAACTTCTTACACCTCTAATATACTTTTAGCAGATCCTACTGTAAGCTCGATGAACTCGATTTATAGATCTCAGTTCACTACAGAATCGCTGCGTTACGATAATCTTGTAATTGGCTATCGCTCAATGATTTACAATATCAAGAATATCGGCGATAAAAGTCACAGTGCACATCGATCTGCAATTTCCAGCTTCACTATTAATCAAGATGCCAGCCTAAGTCTTGATTCTATGTACAGTCTTAGCGCCGAAAGTGCGGTTAAAAGTATGGTTGCTAGTGGAGGCAGAATCTACTTTGTAGTCAACTCAATAAGTGATCGTAGCTATACCCTAGAGACGTCTACTAACGACAGTTTTCACACATCTTCTACTATGTACTCCATGCTACTAGACGCTGATCTCATCTCAGATCCGCCCTCTATAGTATCCACCATACCTCATTTAACTAACTTTGATATCCTGAATGAGGAATTTGGCGCCGGAATTGAGGCTATGGCATTTGCTGAAAATAGTACTTCTGGAGACTCGGTATTTGCTATCCATTCCGGTAAAAATCGCGGTGTCCTAAAACTCCATGGGTTAGCTTCAGGAAGCTATCAGTCTACTTATGTAGTCAATACTCGCCGAGACAATCCTAATCAATCGAATAACTCTTCCACTGTATTGAGCGAAAATATACAACTTCTTAATCCTGGTGGTATGACTGTCGACTTCAACGAACTAACATTAATTTCAATTGATCGTGGCAATGAGTTTATTAGAATCACAGATTTACAAGACTCCATAACGAGAACAATGCAACTTCGTGGAGATTCACCACCGAAACTATCTAACGTAGTTGATATAACAAACCAGTCAGATACTTTCAACTACTATGCTATTAGTTCTGATCGGAAGCTGTACCTTATCAACCCTAGTGATAGTCCCATTTCTGTAACTACTCAGGATTTTAATTCAAATCCATTCAATTCACCACCACACTCTAATATGGAGTGGTTTGAAGTTAAATCTCAAGAGGATTATTTATATATTGCAGCTCGTAATGATAGCGAAAACCCTACCGACGGATATATATATAGAATGAATTTAGATACTTCTCCAATACAAGTTGAAATCTTCAATTTTAATGGAGGTCTTAACGGGTTTGACATAAGCCATTCTGGCAATATTCTATACTACAGTGAAGCACAAACATTTCAGATCAAACAAGTGGACTTGAGTGTACTTCCATTAAGCCCAACTACCTTAGCAGGTAACTATGGTATTGGAGGGCATTACGATGGGCCTGCGTCGATAGCACTTCTAAATAAACCAAGTGATGTTATTCTGAATAGCTCCGGTAATCTATTATATTTTATAGATGGCAGCACAATTCGATCTGTTAATCTTGACAATTCTATTACAGGGGAATATCAAGTTGCGACTATTTCAGGAGATCCATTCCGGTGCGGAATTCTAAATAGCGATGGACAAAGAGCTTTGTTTATAAAGCCCGCCTACTTATATTACGAAACTCGCAACGGAAAAGATATTCTGTATGTAGCTGATGAATTAGCTCACAATATTCGTCGAGTGGAAGTGAAACCTTAATGGATTTATCAATTGTCATCCCGATCTATAACGAGGAAGGCAGCCTCCCACTTTTGTTTAATCAGATAAAAGAAGTATTAGAGACATCAGAAAAACATCAGCTGAAATGGGAATGCCTTCTCGTCGATGATGGCAGTAACGATTCAAGTTGGTCCACAATGCTAGAATTAGCCACTAAGGATAAACGCTTTAAATTCATAAAATTTCGAAGGAACTCTGGTCAAACAGCGGCTCTTGCTGCAGGAATTAGAGGATCTAGCGGTAATTGGATTGCCACTTTGGATGGCGATATGCAAAACGATCCTAGCGACATCTTACCTTTATACAAAAAGGCTACCATTGAGGGCTGGGATGTAGTCAGCGGATGGCGGAAAAATCGTAGAGACTCTTTTCTTCGAAGTCAAATCAGTAAAATTGCTAATAGGCTAGTCTCTAAAATTTCCGGTTTAGAGTTACATGATTATGGCTGTAGCATGAAAATTTACCGTCGCTCCGTGCTAGATAAACTTAGACTTTATGGAGAAATGCATCGATTCTTACCAATTTACGCCAGTTTGAAAGGTGCAAAAGTTTGTGAAATGATCGTAAACCATCGACCGCGAAAACAAGGGGTCTCAAAGTATGGTTATTTACGTATCGTAAGGGTCTTAGTAGACATGCTCTTATTTCATTTTTTGTTTCATTCAGGTAAACCTTTTCAATTTTTCGTAAAGATAGGAGCAATCTCGCTATTTTTTGGAATGACATGTTTGTGTACTATCCTTTTAAATCCACCCGCCCTTGAATTTATTATCTTATGGGCTTTTGTTGGACTCGTAGCAATCCAAACCGCAGCATGGATGGTTCTATTCGGTTTAATTGTTGAACTAATTCTTCGAACGCATTACCTAGCGCAAGAAGAAACTCAATACGAAATTATTGCACTACAGCATTTAAGTACTCATCCAGACATCAATCTAGCTGGACCAATCATTGGAAAAAAAGAAGGAAGTGAAACCGACAAATCAACCTTTCTACCTAACAATGAAATGCTTAACTAATTAAAGTGGATTACTTTAATGATTTATAAAAGTATTTTAAGCACTCTTGAACGGTTTCTTCCTGTGTCATATCTGCTTGATCGTTTAAACTTTCCACATACTTTACGGAACTACGAATCTCCGATGCAGTGAAACCCAACTGCTTTAATGCGGTATTAACCATATCATTACCTAATAATGAATTTGTTTCTACCTTTTTTGCATCCACATCTACATCCACTAAAAGCCCAACTTTTTCTGCTAAACGTGCGGCTTTATCATGGCAATCTAAAATAACCTGAGATAAAATTTTCTTACCAGCCCCAGTAATTTTTCCGAAATTTTTAGGATCTTTACTCAGAATTGATCGAATAATATCCTCTGGAGATAAGCATGAAAGAAAGTTCAGTGCAATCTTAGGCCCAACTTTGTTAGCTGCTAAGAGTAACTCAAAAACCTCTAGTTTCAACAAGCTGTCAAAACCATAAAGAGACATTTCTTTATCACCTACTACGTGGTACGTATAGAGTTCTTGCTCATGTCCAACCGCAGACATTTTCACCTCAGTAATTTGATCTACCTGAACGGTAAACCCTAAATTACCTGTGTTCAAAATAACTCGTCCAGGTTCGCGAAGTAACAAAACACCTTTCACATAAGAAATCATTTTAATCCTTTGCTTGAGTTTTTAGTTTTTCTATCTTTTCAAGATGAGCTTGATAATTTTTCTTGGGCATCAGATGTCGAATCTCTTGAATTTTTTTAGAGGCAGACAGGAGCTGATTCTTAGATAAATAATCTCTGAAACTGGCCATGACATTTTGAATTTTTTGGGTTTTACTTAAACCACGTACTGAATCGACTGCCAGTCTATTATCCTTATAAACATCATAAAGAGCGTTGTATAACTTAACCGTTGATGCATAATTCTCTTTATCAAAAGCCTCTTTTGCTTTGCGATAAAAAGCTTCTGCGTTGGTACGCAAACGTCTACCATCTTCGCGAAACTGATTTAATTTCTGCTTGTCAGTTAATTTCTGGTCCACTATAAGTACTTTGTTGTAACTTTTTAGCTGCTCTATACGACTCTTTTGAGACTGAACAATTTCTTCGAATTGTCCCAATTCACTCTTCGTCTTTTCGAGATCTTTTATTAGACCGGTTCTATAACCTACTGAATATTGATGATATACGAAGAAAAGAAGCAACATCGGAATAAGATAAACCACCCAAGAAGCCAATTTCCCATATGGAAATTTTAGGGGTCCATCTTGCCTTACATCCGATACATGGGTTTGTGGAATAGCATTTAAGGATTTTGGTGCTACTTCCTTTTCGAGTTTAGCAAGTCTCTTACTCGCAAACTCGAGCTGCTCTTCTAACTTTTTTATGGGATGAGTTTTGATTAATTCAATACAGCTTAACACAGAATAATAATTCTTAGATTTTTGAATAATTTCCCATGTCTTGTCATACAGATTTTCAACAGAGTCTTCACATAACTGCCGCAAGGCATTTGATCTCACTCTCTGATCTGGATCTTCCAAGCATTTAAATAATAATTCTACTTGTTCTTCACTACTACGCTCACTTACATTAGTATAAGCTTCTACCGCATTAGCTCGAACACGACTATCGGAATGTTCTATATATGCATGCAGAATAGACTCTATTCTGGCAATGGGCAAATGAGTGCTTAATTGAGGTAACAAGCGCATAATTTTACTTAGCACAAACGGATCATCCTCAAAATGGATCGCACCTAAAAAATAATAACATTGCTCAGAACTAATACTCTTTTTCTCAAATATCTCCAATGCCTTAATTCTATATGCGGGATCAGATGACTGTAAAAGACTTACAGGATCCATCAAAAATAGAGGAAAATTGGTGATATTGTAACGCGATCTTATTTGAAAAAGAGCCCTTTTAACGGCATACGCAATATCCTGCCGAGACTCCTCACGAGAAAGGTCCACTAAAAATCTAATTAGTTCACGATGCTGGGGCTTAATCTTGTGCCCCAACTGATCTAGTATTCTAATCTTAATCTCATCACTGGTAGCGTTTCGAATCGCCTGTATTATCTCTTGCTCTGATGCCATGCTTCTTTACCGTTTCTCTACGATTATCGAATCATCATCCGATAGGGTTTATAAGCATATGATACGTTCAGTAACTATAATAAGCCTGATAATATTTCTGGCGCTTCCAATTACTTTATATGGAGCGAACCTTAAAAAATTGCATGATTGTTTAATTCCTGTACAAAATAATAAAAAACAATTTATGCAGTGTTACACGGGTCAGATTATTCAATCTATTGAAACTACCGACTTTAATCCAATCAATAATAACATTAGTAAAGCCCCCATTAGCCTCACCAATTTTTTTATAACTAGAAATGCAGTAACCCGCAAAGAGTATATTCGCTACCTTCGATACGCTAAAAAATCATTGAATCCCATACTGAAAACTCTCAATAATTCTAATTTATCTGAACCTATTGTTGGGCTTAACTGGAATGAAGCTCAAGACTATTGTCGTTTCTTCGCAATGGAATTACCTTCTGAGGCACAACTAGAATATTCACTTTTCGAAACTAATCTTCTCTCAAGATCAAAAATGGAATGGGAGTATTCGAGAGATTCTTACAAAGCTAATAGTTTAGGCAAGCTTTCCAAAATAAACCCTGTTCAACTAGCTCCTTCATCTTACCGAAGTATTCGCTCAAATATACGGCGCTCTCAACGGCGAAGTATACAACGTTCGAAGCGCCAAAATGAAATTATATTTCGCTGTGTTTCACATACCAAACCATGGATGAATAAAGAGATGCTATTTGACTATCTGGAATCATACCCCATTTCCAGAGAGACTGGCCTACACTTTCTCCGAATTGACACCGAACCATCTGGAGCAAGTGTATATGCGGACCCTAACTTTCATCACTATATTGGTAAAACACCATATTTTGGAAAAGTAAAACCTGGAAAAATGCTCTATACTTTGAAAGCCCCTGGACAAAAGCCTAAATTAATCCATATAGAACAAAAAAAGAATTTTGGACAGCAATTAATATTCAATCTTGAAGCTATACCATCCCGATTTAAAGAAGATATAAAACGTGGAAATCGAATGATATTAATACCTTCAGGAAGAATTACCGTCGGCAGTAGTGAATGGAATAAAGCTCTTTCAAGAGCTAAAATTCTAAGCAAACAAACCAATAAAGAAGAACTCAATTCTAGGACTATTAGACGCTATTTAAGTGATGAAGGACCAGATAGGATTGTTTATGTAAAAGAATTTTACATGGATGAAACCGAGGTCACCAATAAACAATATATGAATTATGTAAAACATTCAGGTGCCATAAAACCACGTTGCTGGCATGTAAAAAAGTATAATCAGGACAATCAACCTGTCGTCTGCGTTGATTGGACTGATGCAAACTCCTTTTGTAATTACTACGGAAAATCATTGCCTACTGAAATTCAATTTGAAAAAGCTGTGAAGCAAGCCACCCCAAAACAAATTAAGGCTTGGGTCAAAAGACCTCAAAAGATAAGCAATGACGACAATGACCAAAGTAGATATAACATCAAAGATCTTGCCGGAAATGTAATGGAATGGAATTATGATTGGTATGATCCTAAAGCGCATTCAAATACTAAAGTATTCCATTCGGACCCTTACAGTCTTATAAAGAAAGAAAAACTCATTCGAGGTGCAAGCTATGCAACTCATCGTATCGATCGTCGTATATCAAAAAGACGTCACAAAAACCCTGAACACTACGCTCTTGATTTAGGTTTTCGCTGTGTACAAAATTTCTAGGAAGTGACCATGAAAAAATTGAATTACATCAATTCACATTTGCCTCAAACACCTTGGGAAAACCCTTCTATCGCCGAGATGCGCTATGAAATCCGAGAAATCGTAGCCATCGCAAAACAACTTGAAACTAACGGCTTAAAAGTTACTTGGGAAAATATTGGTGATCCTATCCACAGAGGTCACCAAGTTCCTCAATGGATACGCAGTATTTTAATGGAAGCTCTAAATTATAATGAATCTTATGCTTATGTACCTAGCCAGGGTCATTTAAAAACTCGTGAATATCTCGCCGATCGTACAAATCAGAGAGGCGGAGTTAAAATCACCGCCGATGACATCTTATTTTTTAATGGTTTAGGTGATGGAATCAGTACACTTTATCAGTGCTTACATCCTAAATCTAGAGTTCTAATACCTAGCCCAGTTTATACTACCCACGGAGCTTTTGAGCGATTCCATGCCCCCAATAATTCAGCCTACACTTATCAGCTCGATCCTCTCAAAGGCTGGAAACCAGACTTAAATGATATTGAGCACAAGCTATCAAAGTATCCTGAAATAATAGCCATACTACTTGTGAATCCAGATAACCCCACAGGCACCGTTCAAGACCGAGAAGTTATGCTCAGCCTTTCTACAATAGCTCAAAAGCATAATGTCTGCCTAATTGTGGATGAAGTCTATGCTCAAGTAGTTTGGGGAAAGAAGCATAGCTATCTTAGTGAAGTTTGTAAGAGAGTTCCTGCAATCTCTTTACAAGGTATTTCTAAAGACCTTCCTTGGCCAGGTGCTCGCTGTGGCTGGATGGAGTTTTACAACAGAAATATTAATCCAAAATTTGACAATCTAGTAGAAGCTCTAATAAGAATGAAAACAATGGAAGTTTGTTCAACATCTCTACCTCAACTAGTAATTCCTGAAATCATGTCTCATGAGAATTATAACGGACATTTACTGTCGCGAACCGAGCATCTAAAGTTAAGAGCCCAACAATTACAACAAAGCTTAAATAATACGGCTGGTTTAATTCCTAATCGTAGCGATGGATCACTTTTTGGAATGCTAATTATGGATCAAAATTGCTTTTCTAAGGTTAGCTTGCCTCCCATTGATAACAAATATTTCTGCCTTCTAGAACCACATCTTAAAAATGCAAGCCTTGATCGTATGTTTACATATTATCTGCTTGCCTCCACAGGTATCTGTACCGTTCCACTAAGCTCTTTTCATACGCACTGGCAAGGTATTCGACTGACTCTTCTAGAAAAGGACGAACCTAGCTTCCTCTGGATGTGTAAAAAAATACAACAGGCCTATGAACGATTTTACAGATATAATACAAAGGCTAAATACTCCAAACTAGAATCTACTGGAAAATAATTTTCGATCGTAGCAATTTAAGAGTTTAGAACTAAGTGACCTTAAATTTTCTTTCTAGAGCTTCTAGTCTTTCCTTATAATCTCTGCGGTCTTCTATTAGAAATTCACCAGATGACTGGACATACTGTTTTCTTCGCATACCATTCAAAATAACTGGTTTTCCTGGTAAGTCTGCTAAAAAACTCAGTGAAGCTTTAACCCAACAATCGGATTCATCTAAGAATAAGTTTTCTAGACCGCTTAAAGCTGGAGTCAAGTGTTCACAAAATATTCTTTGGTGCATAGCTTCTTTACCCAAATCCTCAAATTGTGCAAAATATCCGAGATATTCATCAACATCATTTAAGGCATCCCCCGGATAACTACTTGCGTACTCCATAAGAGATTCAACCGATCTTTGAGTATGTGGCATCAAATAGCGATCGACCACAGCCTGCATATGATTAGTATCTTCCATTTTAGGCCACAATTCTGACAATTCTCCACCTATTTCAAATAGTTTAAACTGATCATTTTGTAATGACTTTAACGCCCTTTCAAAATCGCTTATGGAACGGATATTACTTAATATACGTGATTCCACATCTGACAAAGATTTAAAGAGAGTTTGCAAATCTTGCTTGTAATTTCGCTTAGGGTCGAAATCTTTACGAGCCACATGTAAAAAACCCTCTTCATAACGAGCATACAGTGGTCGATTGAGCAATACATCTAGTTTCAATTGATTTGCTCTCTCAAGAACTGAGTACCATTGCTTTTCAAATTGATTATTTGCCACTGAAATTAACTGATGCTCTAATAAATTTGCAGGCATTTGAATTATTTGAAAATGATGGTCTGCCGAATCGCCATTGACGTGCTCCGAAGCTTTTTGAGCACATTTCATTACATCATTTAAACTAAGAAAATCATAGTCTTCTGGTCGGTATCCAAGGGTATTGGAACTAATCCCGTAATATTTTATGCAACCTTCTTTAACCAATTCCTCCAAAGCCACGAAAGCTGCTTTCAAGCGTCGATAAAGTTCATTGCGAGCCTCATCACGGGATACCCCATTCTTTCTCGAGGATATAAAAAAATATTCCGGATTTTGAATTAAATACACATCTAATGTTTTAACATCTAAGCGCTGTAAAGACTCCAAAAATTGATGCTTTACGAACTTAGGATGAATGCAATACCAGCAAACAGAATCTAGTTTAAGCATCTCCTCAAAAGATTGACCTTCTTGTTCCATTCTAATGATTTGCTCTAAAGCTGGACCCTGTAAATAACCTACTTTGGAGATAAGTATAAAATGGTCTCTAGATGAATTGCCTTTCATTTCCGAAAGAACCTTCCCAATCATTTTCTCAGATTCACCGTAAGTAAAATTTGTGCTAGTATCAATCAAATTAATGCCACTCTGTAAGGCCACCAATAAAGATTCATGATGAATTACATTGTCTGAATGCACTCTGTACGAGCCGTAGCCTAGCTGAGTAGTAACCACTTCATTTCGTAAAAAATTACGAACTCTGTCCTGAATTACTAAACCCTTCTCCTTGAATTCATTGATTAAAGAGCGTGTCGCTAAAAGATTGGCAAAGCTCAATTTAGCTCCTCAATAGTTTCTATTAGTGATGCAAGACCTACCTTAACTTCACCTTTAGCTTCGAATAGGGGACGTTGAATTAAAGTGGGATGTTTTCTAATAAGTGAAATCCAATCGAAAACATCGCTACGATTCAACTCATTGCTCTTTAAATTACGGTACGTGGTAGAACGCTTATTAATTAATTCCTTTTCTCCAAGTGTTTCGATCCATTGTTTGATACTCTTTTCTTCAGGTATGCATTCTCGAATATTAATAAATTCATGACTTATACAGGATTGCTCAAGTAATTTTTTAGCTTTTCTAATTTTGTCACAGTTCGGTATCCCATAAAGCTTAATCATAACTTCTCCAGAAACTTCAATTTTCACTCCGCTATCTAATAAATTCCACTGTTTAACAAAATCAGGATTGGCAGGCACAGTATCACGATCTATTAAAATCTTATAGTTTCGTTTAAATTTTTGTATTTCCATACATGTGAATTTCTTTTCGAACAATTCCTTCACTGAAATTGTTTCACCTTTACTATGCACTTCAGATAAATAATTAAGAAGCTCCAGAAACTTGATTATGGCAGTAATTTTTTCAGGCAATCGCGAATCAAGAGTTGAGTGAAAACGCCTCAAATAAGGCCGTAAATGAACTCTTAGATAATCCTCGATGATATAAAAAGAAGCCCCTGGCAGAATAGAAGAATTAATATCAATTTTGTCTTTTCTCATATTTCATTCATACTGATAGCCCAAACACCGAAGAATTTATCAGACATGAATCAATTTCAACTAGTGTTAGTGATGCTAATTGTAAGCTTTCTACTGTCTGATGCAACACAGGTTTTTGCAGAAGGGCAGTTAAATTTGCGTTCAAAAAAGAGCCTAAAGTCTCGCGTCAAAGAACGCAAAACACCCATTAAACCACCTGCCAAGTCGGAAGCTCAACGGCGAGAGATCCCGGGTATTTCAAATCAGCCTCCATCCTCAAAGGCAGAAGCGCCAACAAGCGCTGAAATCATAAATGTCGATAAAGATCTTCAAATAGTAATACCTCATCAAAGCACCGATGAGTATGAACGTCAATTCATCTTCGAACCCTATTCTCAGGGATATATTATGAGAGTAATAAAATTACTTCATGTCATCTTACCAGAGATCGAAGCCAATATGATGAGGCTTAACTACCGCGAGAATCTGTTTATCAATAATATGAGATTCTTAATCAATACCCGTCATTTTTTTCTATTGATGAGCCAACATCGAATCTTCCAACTTAGAAATAATGCACTAGAGATACTTCTCAAGATAAATCACAAACTTGTTAATAAAATCGTTATAGACGTTCAGAAAAATCCTAATGAACGTCTAATTGAAATTCAAAAATACCTTAAAGATCTTTCTTTTGAGGATATCTACAGTCTGAAAACCCTCTACGAAAGCATAATGGACCACTTACAGAGAGACAATCTGAAGGAAGGTCTTTCTGCATACGATTCGATTAAGAATCAATACGATTTAAGCACCAATGACGAATCTCTGCACACTTACAGATTTTTTCTTAATCAAAGACCAGTCATGATCATGGACCAATTCCTTAAATCTATACAAATTTTATATTACGAAAACCTACAAGATCTACTCCCTATGTCGAGTAAAACTTATTTAAACTATTCCAATGAGCTATTAGAAGATCTAAAATTACTTGATACCGATCGAGCTGTAGTTAGACGCCTTGATTTACTTTTAGAGTTTTCTCGCCTTCAATTTGAACCATACGAGGATCATTCCAAAATTTATGAAAATCTTATGGAGGTATACCCAAAAATACCTGGAGCAACAAACTATTTCTCCAAGGACACTCAAAGAGCAACTCTAATTTTCCCCTTCTTTGACCAACTGATTAATTATGCAGACCGTCGCTATGAAAGAGGTAAATATGCTTGCCAAGACCCCTTATCCAGCGATCGAGAAACCTGCCTGCAACATTGGCGAGAAGCCTCTGATATTTATCGATATGTTGCACGATATTCGCCGCATTCCGTGATCACAAAAAAAGCCGTAGATAAACTATCTGCAATTCAAAAAAATAAAATCATTGATTATCCTTTCATAAGCAGAGCTGAACTCTTAGAGCTAGCTGACAAATCTAGCAAACCACACTTATGAAATTAGAGTTGTTGACACTAATTAGATTAATTGTAGGATCGTATTTTCTTATACTTTTCGTGTTCGGGTTATCAGGATATCTAGGCAATGGCCACGGTTTCAAACAGCGGGGAGCTTTTGCAGAAAAGTTCGGGCCCAAAATAGGAGCTTTCATACACTTTTCAAAAGTGGCATTAGTGCCACTTATGTTGGGTCTATTACTAGTTAGCGAACCCTTACTAAAATATTTCAATTTAATCTAATTCCCTCAATTAGATTTTTTTTCCTTAGATCTCTTGTAGTCATCAATGTATTGCAAAATTCTATGACGGAGTTCTCTGGGCAAACGAGGAAACATTTCCTCTAGTTCAGGATCAATTAAAGAAGAATCAAATTTTTTCCAAGATTTTTTCATAAATTCTAACGTCGAGAGTATCTCCACTTAACTCGCAATATTGTCTAACTACAGTAGGACTGGTCACATTTACTTCAATTAAACAATTATCTATTATATCTATGCCAACAAAGAACATACCATCGCTCTGGAATAATTGAACTAATTCGTCACAGATTCCTTGCTCTTGCTTATTTAATTGCCGAAGTTCCACTCTAGCACCCAAACCTAAGGCGCATCGAAATTCACCCTCACGAGGAATTCTTGAAATGACACCTTCGACCGCA
>CAZYUV010000063.1:0-14035 GCA_964650625.1 uncultured bacterium | reverse complement strand
GATTCCGACATAATGGCTTCTGACTTGGTTGCCAGAATGTATGCTCTAGATTTTAGATCTTATGAAGATGCGATCCAAGAAGGTCTGGTTAAAGCATTTGAAAAAGCACAAGATAGTGATGATAATGTTCAGGCAATTTATTTCCAGTTTTCCCTTTTCAAGATGTGGCGCTCACAATTTCAGTTGTGCGAGGATTACATACCTGATAACAAGCTAAACGATGCGTGGGCCCATGACTATCTATCACGAGTTCGGGGTCCATCTTTTCCTATTCTTTCTGATCTATATCAACGCACTAACCTGCTGGAAGAAGGACAGGCAAGCCTCGCTGTAGGTTTGGCGTTAGTAGCTAAAACAGTGGCTTCTGTGGGTAGGGCTTTTGATCGTTTTTCGGAAGAGAACCAGGCTGAGTTTCCGTATGCTTTTTGTGCATCATTTAGCGGGCAAGATCCGGTGTTTCGAATCGCGGAATTGGCCTAGGTAAGTTCCTTGCCCCGCCTTTTGTATCTGACCTTTAGCCTTCTGATTTATGCTGGTGTAGATATATCTGCAGCTGAATTTAAAAATCACCATTATTCTCTGTATCCTTCGCTGGATCGACATAAAAAGCTTACTGCTGTGCCAGTTTTTATTAAAAGCACAAGCGTAGTGCCAATAGTGACCTCGGTGATTCCTTCTATAAAAGTATCAGTGAATTCCGACTGGTTACCCCAGACTTCTTTAAGTCGTATGCCACCTAAACCATATGTACCTTTTATAAGATATGAACGTAGCGAATTAGCTTATCGTCCTTATTTCGAAGATATACTTTATTTTTCTTGCGAAGCTTGGATTCCAGATTATTTAGAAGAAGTTCCCGAAGTTTTATTGGCAGAGCAAGCTCGGTCAATATTAACGGAGTACTTTGTGGTTCCATATTCAGAATGGCGTAACTCGTACCCCAAATCCGGTAAATTTGCCCATTATGCTAGGTTGAAATTCCCTGATGACATTAATCTACGTTTGTTAGTTCATGAATTAGGTGTGGCAATTGTATTGTATCCTGATGGTGGTGCCGTTTTTCTTGCCCAAGATTTACATCAATACCAAATTGAATTGGCTAAAAAATACAAATTTCGATTACGTACTGACGAAATTTAACTTAGTTTGTTAGTTTTTTTTCCGCTTTCAGAGCGATTTCCTACAGCTGGTTTCGCGATTTGATATGGTCGGTTTGTATTTAATTAAATTGGATGAATATGAGTGTTTTTGCTGTTTACGGTGGAAGTTTTGACCCACCTCATGATGGCCATCGCAGGGCTTTGAAATTATTAGTAGAGCAAGACTTTCTTGATGGTGTAGTTTTTTTGCCGGCTGGCGGTAACCCATTCAAGGATCCAGTAACTTTGCCTTTAGATCGAGAAAAGTTAATCTCTGAATGGTTTGTGGATGTCATGATGGAATTAGATGCTAAAAAAGTTTCAGAGAGCCAATGGAGCTTGCCAAAAAAGAGTTTAATTCTGGACTTACAGTCATTAAGAGATAAGGAATCTAGTACTTTCCGTTCTCTAGAACGACTCGAGGATTGCAAATTGGCTGACGAGCTTGTTATTGCTATAGGCAGTGATTTGGTTAATGAGGTTCAGAGTTGGCAATTTACAGAACAGCTTACTCAGAGCTATTGCTTTGTAGTGATACCGCGTGGAGGTTATGAAAGAGTTTTTCCTGGATACTTCCGCGAACTTCCATTGGATCTTTCAAATTTTGAACCTTGTGAGCTATCAAGTACAATGTTAAAGACGAAAAACCATAGATCCTATGAATAGATATGTATCATTATTACTACTTTTCTCTTATTGCACTTCAAAAGGACCTTTGAGCCGATATTAGGAAATGGAGGAGTGAGTATGATTATTTTTTTATTAATACTGTTGTTTGGTCCTATAATTTTTATGTTATTGGCCTGGCCACTTAGTTTGATTGTAGAAAAAAGAGGATTTAAGAAAAGTTTAGGTCAGGCTCGCTATCTCAGTATTAGTATTTGGCCTTATGTTTTCTATGGTTCTTTGATACCACTCTGGTTAACACTATGGATCCCTAGTTGGGTGATTTATTTTTTGCTACCTGATGTGCTGGCGGGAATTATCATGCTTCTAATTTGGTTGGTAGCCCTGTTAGCAGAAGCAAGTTTGTTTTTTTGTTATGTCCCAGGGTGGTTGAGTGACAATTTAAATTGGACTAAGACACAAATGAATATGTTATCAGCTTTGTTGCTGATTCCGTATCTAGCACTTATTTTTTACGCATTTACAGAAAAAACGCAGTCCTTACAGCAGATGCTAGGTTCCTTATAATTTGAATTTTTGCAGCATTCATTAGAACTGCGATTAGGAATATAAGAATAACCGATAGACTAATGACGGAGGTCATAATAACTAGTTTTCTATCTTTGGTTTTAGTTTCTTTTAAACGCCGCGTTTGATGCTGTAGTTCAAACTTAAGAAGCTGGTTTCGAAGAGTAGATGCTGCTTTTGTGTTCAGAGCCTGTTGTTCGACTATTTCTTCATTATTAGTGATTTGTTCGCAGTGCTTGAGTTCGCTATGAATTTTCTCAGGCGTTACTTGGTGGTGGCTATCGTTTGGCTTTCCGCGATCATACCTTTTTTTAGGCTCACTATTTTCTTTTGGGATACACATTGAAAAGTAGCGATAGTCTAACATGAGCATTAGAGGCTACCAAAAACACATTCAATTTAGATTTTTAGGAGTAAATTGTGCCGTATAGCATTGGCTAGCTAAATTAGACTAAATTCGCTGACTTTCCACTTGATGCCCCAAGCGAAGCCATAGGGAAATCATCATTAAAATAAGGACAAACGTAAAAGGTAGAGCAAAAAGTAAGGCTGCTGCTTGAATAGCACCAAGACCACCACCTAAGATTAAAACCATAGTAACTAATGACATTACGATTCCCCAGACTATTTTCATTCTCAATGATGGGTCGAGATCTCCCTCAGAGGTCATCATGGCAATAACAAAAGTAGCTGAGTCTGCGGATGTCACTAGAAAAACTAGAATCAAGAATAGGCTTACAGTGCTAGTTAGAGTTTCTAGCGGAAATTGTTGAAGTAGAAGAAATAGTGCCGCAGCGCTGTCAGTTTTTACTTGGCTGGCTAATTGAGTAAAACCATTCATATCCAAGTGGATAGCGGCTCCTCCAAAGGTAGCAAACCACATTAGCGAAAAAACAGTTGGGATAATGAGACTGCCTACTACTAGTTGTCGAATTGTACGACCTTTCGATATTCTGGCTAGAAATATTCCTACAAAGGGAGCCCAGGCAATCCACCATGCAAAATAGTTAATTGTCCAGTTGCCCATCCATTTTTCATAGCTAGGAACCATAGGAAGTGTTTGGAAGCTTAGAACGAATATTTCATTAATATACTTGCCAATGCTATCAACAAATAACTTGAGCATGAATAATTTGGGGCCCACTAAAAATACAAAAATCATTAACAAGATAGCGACTATAATGTTGAGATTAGAAAGTATCTTTATTCCTTTATCCAGTCCAGTAGTTGCGGAGATTAGGAATAAAATAGTGACCGCAGCCAAAACCATAATCTGTAAATTAACGCCATTCAGAGGAATTTCATAAACTAAATTTAAGCCTTTTGCGAACTGCTCTGTGCCCATTCCAAGCGAAGCTCCCATTCCAAAAATAACTGCTAGAGTAGCGGAGATATCGCAGAAGGCTCGCAGAGCCGTTTGCAGTTTCGAGCTGGCAAAGAGCTCAGGTATACAACTGGATACCAGATATTTTTTACGCCTGCGAAATCCAAAGTAGGCGACAGCCAGCGCTCCTACTGTATAAATGCCCCAACCGTGAAGGCACCAATGCAAAGCTGTGTAGGTCATTGCCATTGAGCCCGCTTGTGATGTTCTTGGTTCTCCCACAGGAGGCGAAGTGTAATGTAATAAAGGCTCAGCGCCGCCCCAGAATAAAAGGCCACTACCCATTCCGGCTGCAAATAGCATAGCTGCCCAGCTTAGATCGGAGAATTCAGGTTTTTCATTAGGATTACCCAGTACCACGTTACCGAATCGTGAAAAGCCTAGATAAACTATAAAAAGTAGGAATGAGGTGCTAGCTAAAAGGTAAAACCAAGATAAGTTAGCGATGGTACTTGATCTTATTTGGGCGGCAACAGTTTCAATCTGATCAGCATTCATTAGGGCTGCAATTACGAATATAAGAATAACCGATAGGCTAATGACGAAGGTCATATTAATTAGTTTTCTATCTTCGGTTTCAATTTCTTGTAATGGGCGCGTTTCACGCTGTAATTCTCGCTGAAGAAGCTGGTTTCGAAGGCTAGACGTTGCTTTTGCGATCAGAGCCTGGTCTTGGAGTCTTCGGTATTGTTGTTTTAAACGATTTTCATAATCGTATACCTGCTCTTCGACTCTTTCTTCATTATTAGAGATTTGTTCGCAGTGGTTGAGTTCGCTACGAATTTGCTCAGGCGTTACTTGGTCGTCGCTATCGTTTAGCTTTCGGCGATCATACCTTTTTTTAGGCTCGCTATTTTCTTTTGGGCTACACATTGAAAATTAGAGACAGTCTAACATGAGCCATTGGAGGCCACCAAAAACATACTTAATTGAGATTTTTGGGGGTAAATTGTGCCGTAGCTTTAACATTCCATTGATCAGTAAATGCGAGTTGATTGATTCCTGTAATTTCCTCAAATAAATCAGTGAATTTATAGGAGAATGTTAATTGATTTAAGTTGTCGATAATTCCTTCTAAATGACTTTCTTGGTCTAGATATTCGACCATGCTTCTAGCCATTAGATACATTTGATAATTCTGAATTCTAACCGGTAGATTTTCGCTATTGAATAATAGATTACTTTTGACTAGAGTCTTCATAATTTTATAATCTCGGACAGAAAGCTCGCTAGGTTCTAAATACATCGCGATTCCTTCGATAAACCAGTGGGGTATAGCACCCATACCGTTGGTTTTTAGTATTAATAAATGATGATTATATTCATGCCAAATAGTGCTGCGTAACTTTTCCGGATGATTGAAGTTATTAGACTTGTTTAGTCGAATATAAATTTCATCAGAGTTGAGGGTACGCATTCCGATGCTAAACCTATTACCAGCGGCATGGATATAATTTTGATCGGTGAGAATATTTACTCGAGTTTTAAGCTTGGGGTAAAAATTGAAAATACGTCCAAGTTCTATATAAGCTTCATCTAAAATTCTTAAAATAGTAGGTATGTATTCTCGATATTCTTGATTGTCTAATTGCACCTCGAAACTGCTTGATACAGCCACGTCTAGTTGGTTTCCGATTTTAGTCTTTTGTGAGGCTTGAATTTTAAGCTCTCTTTCAGAGCGTTTTAGTGGCCTTATAGTTTCTAATTCTTCAAGAGCTTCTAGAGCATCCTCTGGTTGACTATTTTTCATGTAATAGATCGATAGGGCGGTCCAGTGTTTGGGATTTTTAGGTTGTAGGTTTATTAATTTCTTAGTTCGATAAATAGCACCCTGGAAATTTTGCATCTGTGCATATGCAAAAGCGATTTTTTGTTCATATTTTGGACGATTAATTTCCGAGACATATTTTGAATTTGATTCAAGTAAATTACTTGCATCGAAAAACTGTTTATTTTGTATATAGGCCTTGGCTAGAGAATTCAATGTTATTTCAGTTGGTTTGTATTCAAATGCTTTACGATATTCAATAGTTGCTTCATAGAAGTTGTTTTTTTTAGTATGAAAACGTCCCAATGATTGGTGATACTTAGACCACCATGCTGTTATGTCGAGGTCAGGATACTTATCATGGAGTGCGCTTAGTTTTTTTTGCGTGGCCCTGTATTTCTCTTGTTGAATTAAGTTATTGCACTCTTTTAGCTCGGTATTAATTTCTTTTATTTCTTTATTGGTAAATGATTTTTTTGCCAGAATGGAAGTACAGAGCATCAAAAAAATCACAATTCGCATACCTTAATGCTAAGGCTGCTGATTCGAAGCGACAAGACTTTGTCGAATAAATAGTAAATAGAACGCAGCTTAGGTCCTCGAAAATCATGTACGTGTAATCCTCATGTAGATTTAAGAAGTCTACATTCATTTGATAATTTGAATAGGTTCGAGCGCCATATGACAATGATACATGCAAGCTTCTTGAATTCCGCTTGATGATCTACAATAATGGTGCAAGCAAATGAAGGGGTTGCTTATGGCAGTGCGTAGTTTAAGTGAAATTCAGCGTGCCGGTGTAGTTGGTGCCGGTGGGGCCGGTTTTCCCTCCCATGTAAAATTTGATGCTCAAGCAGAATTTGTGATTATGAATGCGGCTGAGTGCGAACCTTTGCTGCACAAGGATAAACAAATTTTGGCAGCATACCCATTAGAATGCATCGAAGGGATGCAAATGGTTATGGACCTTGTGGGTGCCAAAAAAGGTATTTTTGGTATCAAAGAAAAATATACATATGTTTTTGAGGCTCTTAAGCCATTGATGCCGGATAATATGGAATTTTGTTATCTGGGTAATTTTTATCCTGCTGGAGACGAACTGGCATTGGTGTATGAGGCCACTGGAAGGGTGGTTGCACCCGGTCAAATTCCACTTTCCGAGGGATGCATCGTTACTAATACTGAAACTATTCTAAATGTTTATCGCAATCAACCGGTTACAACTAGTTTTCTGACCGTTTGCGGAGAAGTGGAGTCAGCATGCACTGTTGAAGCCCTTGTGGGTAGTACATTTGCTGAATGTATAGAAGCAGCTGGCGGTGTTACTTGTGATGACCCGGTAATGTTAATTGGTGGCTGCATGATGGGACAATACAGTGATGATTTTGAGGGGGTAATAACGAAAACTACAGGTGGAATAGTGGTTTTGCCCCGTGATCATGATCTTATCAGAAGATATCTTCGACCCAAGATAGAGTATGACAAAATTGCTATGGCTAGCTGTGATCAGTGTAATTTTTGTACAGAATTATGCCCCCGTTATTTATTAGGTCATCCCATTGAGCCACATAAGAATATGCGTAATTCTGGATTTGCTGCCACAGATTGGGATTTAGTATCTGGAGCTGAATTTTGTTGCGAATGTAATCTGTGCAGTTTTTATGCTTGCCCTGAAGATCTTGATCCGAAGAATATATCCACAGATCTAAAATATCTTGTAAAGGCTAGGACTGAAGGACGTTTGAGTTTCGAGCCTAAATCGGTGGAGCATCATCCCATGCTTGATTATAGGAAAGCTCCTATACCCAAATTAATGCGCAAATTAGGTGTAGATATCTATGATAAGCCAGCACCGTTAAAAGATGGCATTGTGGGGGGGCATAGAGTGCGAATTATTCCTACACAGCATATTGGTACACCTGGTAATGCGATCGTTAACCAAGGGGATGCTGTTAAGTTAGGTCAAGTGATTGCGCAACCGCCGGAAGGTGCACTCGGTTCACCGGTACATGCCAGTATTGAGGGAAAGATTCATAGTCTCGGTGATATGATCGAGATACGGGGAGCCTAAATGAGTATTAAAAATAAACGGATGGATGCTATCGGTTTGATAGAGACCTCCTCGATTGCCCGTGGTTATGAAATTCAGGATACTATGCTGAAAGCAGCGGATGTAACTCTAATGGTTGCACGTACCATTTGTTCTGGTAAGTATATGATTGTGGTTGCTGGAGAGGTTTCTGCGGTTGAGGCTGCTACGCATGCGGGGTCTGAGAAAGCCCGAGGTGTTCTTATCGAAGACTTGTTAATACCAAATCTGCATCCAGACGTTTTTAGAGCCATTGGTGGCTCAATTAATCTGGAAGAGCAAGACCTTGGTGCTTTAGGAATTTTAGAAACGTTTTCGGTGGCTTCAATTGTGGAGGCTGCAGACGCAGCAGCCAAAACATCAGATGGTAAAGTGTATCGTGTCCATTTGGCTATGGCAGTAGGGGGTAAAGGCTTCTTGCTAATTACTGGCGATTTGGCAAGTGTTCGCGCTAGTATCGATGTAGCTACGGAAGCAGCAGGCCAAAGAGGTATGGTAGTTTCCAGGGTGGTGATACCACAGCCACGCCGAGAATTATTCCAAGAGTTTATCTAAAGGTACAGTTGTGTAATGCCACAGCTTCTAGAAACTCAAGGCGTGACCCAAAACTTGCCTCTAAAATGCAATCTATTGGTCCCAGCAATGCTTCCGTTCCAATTACTGTCAGTAGCATAACTAGGCACAATGAGAAACCTGCATGAAGAACTGCTGTATAAGCCGTAAGTCGTTTATTGGGCTTATCGAAGCCAGTAACTGGAAAAAGTTTCAATACTCGAGGATAGAGGAATGCACCAGTAATACCAGTCCATAAAATGAGGCCATAGGTTATCCAAGGGTTGTGTGTCAAAAATAGTGATAACTGGAGAAAGTATTTAGTGATGCAGGAGATTTCAACGGGGAATGCAACCATTACCGCTAGAGCGGCGGGGCCAACTACAGTCAAATAGCCTACGAAAAATATCCAAGCTACACACTGGGCAGCGTAAATGACGGTGAAAAGCAGCCGGAGTCTGCTTATTTCTTGCGGTGTTTCCATCAGAACCCCCCTCTAGGAATCTACCCCAATTTTTATTTGATCCTACTAAAATTATAACGGGCGAGACCTAAAATGGCCAATTAGGGTCTAAATGAAGCCTTTTGTTTTTGGGAAATTTAATGCCAGATAAGTATAATGGACCATTATTACTTCCATTCGGAGAACTTATGCAAAGTTTGACACGCGAACAGTTTCAGGTTCATCTTCAACGTATTTTAGAGCACCCCGATTCTTCCGTGGATGTACTCAAGGAGATATTCACCCAGATAGAGGCATTTGAACCCGGGACTACGCTAAATGAATCAATGAATAAATGGTTTGGGCACAGTACTTTAATCGGAGCTACTTCTCCTGCTTCTCTCATTTCATGGTTGGGTGATGCTAACGAAGCCGTTATGAATTGGGTAATTGAAGATTCAGTAAATTCATGCATGGCTGCCACAGGTATTAAGGTTTTAAGATCTAATGATCTTGAAAAATCTCGTGATCAAATAAAAGATTTATACGGCACATTAGAAAATGAGATATCAGAAGCTTCTGATATAGTCAGACTGATTCAAAAGTTTAATACAAGCGGTTGCATAGCTTTGATGGATGCAATTGAAATTTTGGATGCTGTGATTCGTGAGAGGATTTCAGTGTCAGATGGTTTGCGATCTTTGCAGGGTATGATGAGAATTATGGAGCTTTATGTTCTAGGTAGTGGTTCCCGTTGGCCAGTTCATCAGGGAACTGTAAAGGTCTTTGGTTTTGAAGTGAGTGCTCGCTTAGTGGCAATTCTTCTCAAAAAAATGATTCTTGCAGATAATGTGATTGATGCCAAAGAGATGGATAAATACTATGATTTTTTAGGGAATCGCTATTCCATACCACCAGACCAGGCACAATGGATTTATGAGGCTGCTCCTGTGAATTTTGATATTCGGCAAGTTTGTCATGATATTTCTTCTTTGTTGCAAACCGAAAGAGTGAAGGAAGTATATGCAGGTCTTGAAGAAATTGCCTTAGCGGATGAACATTTTGATAATCGTGAAAAGCAATTACTTAATTTTATACGTTTAGGGTTGAATATTTGATGAAACAAATGGATCGAGACGATTTTCAAACTTATCTGCAGCGAATGCTAGATAAGCCAAATGAAATCAATGCTATTGTTAGTGAACTTATAAGTAAGCTTGAATCTTTAGAACCTGGTACTGCTCTCGACGCCACTATGAATAAATGGTTTGGTCATAAAAGTTTACTCGGAGCAACTTCTCCCGCTTCATTAATTTCCTGGCTGGATTCAAACACTTCTTCGACCATGAAATGGGTAATTCGTGATTCTGTTAGTTCTTGTATGGCAGCAACAGGTATCGAAAATTTACGATGTCTAAAGACTTATCAAGCTGGAATTCTTATTGCTAATCTACAGAGACAAGCGAGCTTTCAAATATCAGAGAAGAGGCAATTTATAGAGTTGGTAAAAGAATTAAATCGCGCTGAATGTATTGATTTGATCGACGCTATAGAATTAATAGATGCCGTAATTTGTGAACGAATAGAACTCATACTTGCTACATCCAATCTGCGTGGAATGTTAAAGGTTATAAAGCTTTATGTTTTAGAGAGTGGAGAAGCTTGGCCCATTCACAAGGGCAGTATTAAAGTTTTTGGATTTGAGGTTAGTGCGCGATTGGTGGTAATACTTCTTAAAAAAATGATTATGGCTGATCAAGTGGTTGATCCGAAAGAAATGGAAACCTATTACAAAATATTGGGCCAGCGTTATTCAATTCCTCCTGAACAAGCTCGATGGATTTTTGAAGCTGCGCCACCTGATTTTGATATAAGTAAAGTTTGTCGCGACATTCTTGGTTTCTTAAAGCCGGAGAAAGTTACCGAGGTTTATGAGATTTTGAAAGCTATTGCTATAGCAGATAATCACTTCGATAAACGTGAACAAAGTTTGTTGAGGAATATCCAATATTGTTTAACAATACAGATGAGTATTGGTGAAATATCTCAGGAGGAAGACTGAATGCAATATGATTTGATTGTAATTGGTTCCGGGCCCGCGGGTGAAAAAGGTGCTGCACAGGTGGCATATTTTGGCAAAAAAGTAGCTCTTATAGAAAGGTGTAAAGCTTTTGGAGGAGCGGCGGCTAACACAGGAACTCTTCCGAGTAAAACTTTGCGTGAAACAGCCTTAATGCTGAGTGGTTTAAAAGCTCGTAAATTGCATGGTTTAGATCTTTCTATTCGTAGGGAATGTACGGTTCAAGATTTTCTACATCATGAAAAACAAGTAGTCTCTGCTGAACAGAATAGAGTGGAGTCTAATTTGATTCGTCATGGAATTGATGTGTATTACGGTGATGGCAGATTTAAGGATGCTAATACTGTGGAAGTCTTATCTGAGGAAGGGATTACCACCATTACGGGTGACAAGATTTTAATTGCAACAGGTTCGTCGCCGTTTAAACCCGATAATATACCTTCTTCGCATCCGTCTATCTACGATTCTGATACGATCCTAAGCTTACAGCGTATGCCCAGCAAGATGGTTGTTATTGGGGGTGGCGTAATAGGTTGCGAGTATGCTTGTACATTTGCAGCTTTAGGAGTAGACGTTAAATTGGTAAACGGTAGAGATCAATTGCTTACTTTTCTTGATGAAGAAATCCAAAAGGTTCTGAAAGATTCCATGGCTGCTCTAGGTGTGGATTTTGTTACACCTGAACGGGTGTCTAAATGTTTGGCAAAATCTGACAATGAAGTGGTTTTGACAATGGAGTCAGGTACTATTATTGAATGTGATACCGTTCTTTTGGCCTGCGGCAGGCAGAGTAATACCGGTGCATTGAAATTAGAATTGGCTGGCGTAGAGGTTGGAAAAAGAGGCTTATTGTGTGTTAACGAGGTTTATCAAACTAACGTGCAAAATATTTATGCGGCGGGAGATGTTATTGGTTTTCCTGCGCTAGCTAGTACGTCGATGGAGCAAGCTCGTTTTGCGATGGATCACGCTTTCAAATTAGGTTATAAGAAGCAAGTTGCACCAATTCCTGCCTATGGAATTTATACAATTCCTGAAGTTAGTATGGCTGGTTATACTGAGTCTCAATTAAAAGATCAAAATATAGACTATGTTTGTGGTAAAGCTTATTACAATCAAAATGCTCGTGGAATGATTGTAGGTGATGAACACGGGCTTCTTAAATTGCTATTCGAGAGAGAAACAATGAAGCTCGTTGGTGTGCATGTGATTGGTGAAAGTGCAAGTGAGCTAGTTCATGCGGGTCTAATTGCTCTTATGTCTGGTGCTAATCATGAATTGTTTATAAGCACTTGTTTTAATTATCCTACTCTAAGTGAACTTTACAAATATGCTACTTACGATGCTATGGGGAAGGTGAATTCAAAATGATTCGTATTGTTATTTTTGTAATATTAACAATGGTTTACAGCTCTATCTACGCAGAGGATCAAACGGCTCCTGAGCCGCTACAAATCGAGCCGGAAGTTGAGGCGGTTAATGAGTTGCCTTCGCCCGATGATATGATGCTAATCTGGCCGAAGATACCGCCAAGTGGGGATCCTAAGGAAGTTAAGAAAGCTATCGAATCGCAGCGTTTACTTGATAAAATTAAGCATGGTGCAGTGGCCTTAAATACTAAGAATGGTAAGAAACCAAGTAATAAAATTTCAGGTATCGAAAAGTCGGGCTCTAAAATACATGTTCAATCTGGTTTTAGCTTGGCAAACGTTCTTAGTAAAATGTCTGGCAGGGGACATATTCCTCCAATTTTAATAGAGGATCCGACTCATCGATTATGGCATGAACGAGTTTGGTTTACATATAAGAATGAAGTTGATCCAATTAAACTATTAAATAGAATCGCTAAGTCATATGAATTCTTGGCTAGAAAAGATGAAAATTTTTATGCATTAAGTTCAAAGGTTTTCAATAAGAGAGCTTATAAGCCAGTAAGTATTAATGCAGAAAAAATATCATTGATAACTTTAATTAAATCCATTTTAAAGTCTGCGGGATTGAACGGGGTAATTTCTGAACAACTAAGAGATTTTCTGGTAACGGTCCAGTTGAAAAAAGTGTCCGCTTTTCAAGCTCTCGAGGCCATAGTTAAAGCTAATAATTTAGAACATCGAATTATTGGAGATATCCATGTAATTCATCCGGGCAAGAATTCAAAATTTAAAACTCATAAGCATCGCGAGCTTAAAAAAATTAAAAAGAAACTCAATTGAGTATTAATCACTCTCAGTTTTTGTTGTACGTAAAAATGACCCCGCAAATTTGCGGGGTCATTTTTCATACTAAGTCGAATAAGTTAGAATTGAGCGAAGACTTGACCTGCATCACCATAAGGCGCATGTTCCTGAGTCCAGTAGCTGTAGCAGCTACCATCTGGAAGGAAAATATAAGCATCTTGCCAGCTACTATCAGGAGCCATGACGCGAGCCATCTTTTCGCCGCCTTGGAATGACCAATGGCGTCCATCACCATATACATGTTCGATCCCTTGACCATGGCGAGTTTTAATGTGGAACTCATCTGCGGGAAGATCCCAGCTCTTATCTGTTACAAAGTCAATAACTTGCCAGATATTACCGGAGGGTAATACACCTTGAGAAACTCCTAAGCCTGAATCATTAGGTAGGCCGAAGAGCATCAAGTGTGGGAATTTTTGAGATCCTACATATAGTTCTTCGTTTCGAGAACTTTCATGATGCAAAGTTGTCATAATATTATGCGCTAATCCAAACCCTTCGGGATCATTCAGATCAGAAAAAATTTGGCTAGTTAAAACACTACCCAGTTGGTCGGCACCAGCAGAGAATCCAACAGTTAATTTCCCGCGCTGTGCGCGATCTTGTAGAACTTTACGGAAAAGATCACGGTCGCCGAAGAAATGTTCTCCAACTACTTTGTAACGACTTAATCCAGTGGAGCTGTTTCCACCACCCAAAATTACAACTTCAGAATTAGAAAGTAGGTTTAAAAGCTCATGAGCCTGATTCTCATTCATTGTATCTTCCCAGAAAAAGGGATAGGAATGAAGGCCCCAATTTCGGTATTGATTTAAATACCATTCAAACTTGCCCCAACCAAATTGCTGGGGGCTACCAAAATGGCCTCCGTTTCCGCCTTCGGAAAATGGTAGATATAAAATAGTTTTGTTATCAGCACTTTGTAGTGCACGTTCCACTATCCACTGGCGATGAATATAGTCGCAGCAGTTATGGGAGCTGTAAATAAAGCAAGTTGGTTGCATGGATACTTTCCTTTCGATTTCTGGTTCAAATGAGTTCTAAGTTTGAACAGTGGGAGATTGTATCCCACTATAGGGTCTTTGAAAAGGTTTACACCGTCTGAATGCCTTTACTGACTGGTGTATCTCAAAAAGATATACAATTTATG
>CAZYUV010000062.1:0-14090 GCA_964650625.1 uncultured bacterium | reverse complement strand
TCCACTTGGTAAAAAATTGATACAAGCCAACCGACCTTGGTTAAGTTTTCCAATGGCAGTCGTTTCTCGAGCTTTAGATTATCCCGTGGAAGCCGTACTTTATCTGACTCAAACTGTACAGGATGATCCCAAGAACGCCAGAGCCTACTTTGAATTGTCGCAAATAATGGATCAGCTCGATAGGCCAGAAGATCGAGATATTTTTCTTCAAAAGGCTTTAAGCATTGAACCGTCTAATGATCAATACAAATCCTATCATCAACAATTAGCACTCAAGAATCCTTAAAAAACTGATCCTTAAATTCTTCATTGATAAGGATTGCTTCTTCCGAAAGCAATACCGGTATTCCTTCCCGAATAGGGTAAACCACTTTGCAGTCTTGTGTGATTAATCCCCCAGATAAGGTGTAATCAACGGAAGCACCGCCACGATGGTGCAACGCACCCTCCTGTTGCGCACTGTTAAGGATACTCAACTGCTCAGTTGAGATTACACTTAAATCTTGATGCGTATCCGGACAGCAAATTATCTCCAATAATTCTTGATCAACACTCATAATGATTCCTTAAAATTCCGCCTTGCTTATATCAAAGGTATACTTAAATGCTCCTGCTTCGGAGGATAAATTTGCGTAATCCACCTTGTATGGATGTTGCATGTAGGTAGCCTTAGAGTAGCCAAAATCCAACTTCAAACGACTCGCAAATATTAAATGATCATGCTCGCTTAATATTTTTAGCTGGTACAACGCAGTCCCTAAAGCCTCTGTAATTACACTTGGATCTCCAACATGCCAAAGACAACTTAATATCTCACCCACAAGCGGTGTAAAAACATACGGTTCACTGAACTCAATTTGTTCGGGAATAGAAAAGTGAGAAGGGATAGCCCTAATACATTGGGACAAAACTGCTTCATTGCCAGGAATTACGGAAAAACGCATGGCTCGAAAAAGTAATGACTCCAGCAATAGTTTTTCGGTAGAAGAATACCGATGTAGTACCACCGGAGTCAATCTTGGCAGAAAAGGTTCGAGCTTACGCGCAAGCACCTGCATTCCTTCTATTTGAAGTTCTAATTGCTTATCTTTACTTGTGACCATTTGCTAAATATCCATAGAAAAATAAAATGAGTCTCTGAATATGCAGTAAACTGTTCTATTGTTCAAGATTTGTTACCTAAATAATCCATTTAGAGGGACAAATAATTTTCTAAAAAGGAACTTACGAAACATCAAATGTATATTTCAACTTCGTTATATTTGAAATGGTTCCAAAGATCGATTCTGGTCTCGTTTCTATGCGTCTACTGCAGCTACAGTCAATTGAGTTCAAATTCTTCTTTAAGCACCACTTACCTAAGTTATCTTAAAAACAAGCAACAGCAGTGGAACTCACTATCGCCAATTGAATTTTTAACAGACATAGAGCTTGTTAATCAGAATATAAAGACCTATTTCGGAGCATCTAGCAGTTCCCAAATACTTGCTGCCAAACAAATACTCGATCAACTACGCTCTGAAGAATGGAAATTAAATCTTGGTCAGGCAAAATATTTTAAAGATCTGCTAAACTCTAAGATTTTCGCAAAAGCTTCACTGCAAAAATACATAAATCACTGTATTAATTTATTAGATCATTGGTTCAAAACTTCCGATTACAATACTGCTCGTTACTTTTTCCACGCATTTCATTTACTACTTAATCCACCCGCGGCATTAGAGCAAGAAAATTTACTATTTTCTAATAGTCCTCCAAATTCAGGAAATCTAGCCTCGGGGTTTATATGCTTTATCCAACAAATGTACTTTAACCCAGAAAACTCCCTCAAAATTTACTTTTATCAAATGAACCAACCTCAAATAATCGATGCCATAGAAGAGTTAGCTTACTGGATTGGTCCGCATCGCATCCAAATTATTTTAGAAGAGGATTACCTACTAAAAGATAAATTACGAGACGATCCATCTGATCATCTAACAACATTAAAACGTTTGCTTAAAGCCGGAATTTCCGTCAGAACTGATAAATCTGTCCGTTCAAAGGGTAATGGAGAATCTCATCATAAATTTTCTATTATTGGTGAAGATCAGATTTTCACAGGCTCATGGAATCCTACTTTGCGTGGAACAAATCGAAATTTTAACCATGCTTTTTGGTTACGATCTACTAACTTAGTAAAGCAGTATACGCGTGAGTTTCAACAAATATGGAATGGCAGTTCTCAATCTCATAAAAGTAGCCACTGGGATTATCGTTGGATAAAAATAAACGGTGGACAGGCTCGAGTTTTTTTTGCACCGCAAGATCCGCTCAAAGATGTAATCATAAGCACATTACAGCGAGCCAAACATAAGATTGTAATTGGATTATTCTTTTTCACAGATCCAGACATTCTTGATCTATTAAGAATTAAAAGATCTACTGGTGTCCAAATACATATTGTGATGGATAATCTCGGAATAGGAAGTCGAGTGGCGCACAAGAACAAATCTCTTGCTCAGATCCTGAGAGATTTTAACCTCGAACACTGGAGCGATGATAGTGCCGGACATTGGCATCATAAGGCAGCTGTAATCGACGGAAAGTGGATATTAAGTGGAAGCGCTAATTGGAGTCGATCTGCTTTCACCAAAAACGACGAAAATTTGCTTCAAATTGAACACTCCAAGTTGGCAAACAAACTAGAAAGAGTTTTAGGCCCAAAGGAGTCGTTTAAGCACTGGTCTCCTAAGTTGAAAGAATTAAATCAAAAGGTAATCATTCCCAAATATTGGAGAATCATCCGCGAGAAAAATTTATTGAAGGTACAATTACCTCCCAATTTTAGCGATTGGCAAGTCAGATTTAACGGTATTCCAATCAAAACAAAGATTGCCAAGCCAAACTCACTAAATTTCGTAGATCATAAATTTTTTCGTAGACAAAAAGACGGACTACTTGATTTATATCACCCCCATTGGAAACGCCTACACGCTCTATTCCTTTCTAATAAAGATGGCAAGTTAAGTAAGAAATCCCTCTCATTAATAAAATCTCAAATGATAATTAGACCAATAAGTGAATGCCCCCCCGGTACACCAGCCAATGATCTCTGTATTGGATCTAAAATAAACTTAACAGGATGCCTTGAAGCCCGCATAAATGATTGGCAAGCTCAACCTTGGAAAAATTGCTAATGTGCAATGAGAATACACAAAAACACTAATAAAAATACCTTTTTGCTCCGTTGTATTAATAAGAAGGGGCAATCAAACTATGAAACAGGGACCTGTAACATTAATTATGATCGGTGTTTTAGCATTAGTAGTCTCCCTAATATCGAGCAACAAGATAGTTAAGGAACAAACTTTCAAGGCTAGAAGACAAGCTCTTAGTATTCAAAATTCTCAACCGAAACAAAGAGACAGAAGCAATCTCAAATTGAAGTCTCTCAAAAGGCAAAGATTGGGCATCACAGGAGTAAGCCAACCATGAAGTCAGAAAGTAAAATGACGCAAAATCCTGTAGACCGTATAGTCTCGTTTCGCTTCGCTAATCGTAAAGGTAAGCACACAGTAGAAATTCCATTGGAGTATTTTCTAGAACTTTCTCCGTTGAGAATTCATTAATTTTTTTCTAAACTTCAGTTATGCTTAATCGTGGAAGACTTGACTATGGAATGGTCATGCGTCTCTTATTTGTTATGATCCTGTTGACTACCGTTACAGGCTTAATCAAGTCTTATGCACTGAAAAAAAATGCATCCAATACCACACCAAGATTAGCTTACAAATATTTTCAGCAATGGCACTATCTTAGTAACATACAGAAAAGTCTTCCTTTCGTACTTCCCAAAAAAAATACGGGATTTCCTGTAGATGGTTGGGGTAAATCATTTTACATGCGAACTAATTCCGGGATTCTAGTTTCCGCAGGACCTGATGAACGCTTCCACAGTAGCGATGACTTACATTTTCATTGGATATCTAAAACATGTCCCGAGACGATAAAATCGTGGATAAATCAATCAAAGAAAAGATACCACTTACGTTTAGATAGCCTTCCGACTGGGGTCACTTACTCTCCAAATACAAGATCTCTCAACACAAAAGAGGGTTCTTGCAAATTACCAGATTTATCGGGCGACGATGGTTATTACAACAGCCGTGACGACCTCTTCAAAACTGTTTATTTCTTAGAAGAGGGCGTAATACCTCCCATCAAGTCAGACAAGATAAAACATAAAAATCCGCGTTAGGCCCAAGGCTGCTCCTTCGTACACTCCTCGAGCAATTTCAAATAACGATCGTAACGTCCGGCATCCAACGTATCTTGACGGACTAATTCTCTAACTAAACAATCATCCTCACTCTGATGCAGACAGTCCTGATATTTACATTTTAGGTTTCGATACTCTGGATAGCAGAATCTAAGTTCCTCCCAAAAAATATGATTTAAATACACCTGCGAGAAACCTGCAGTATCCGAAATGTAAGTTTTTTCACCAATTGGATAAATCTGAGTTGCCGTTGTTGTCTGAGGACCAGTTTTGCAGCGATCAGACCATTCACCGAGTCGAATATCGAGTTGAGGACAAATACTATTAATTAGAGAAGACTTTCCTGCACCACTAGGCCCCATTAGAAAAGACGTTTTTCCTTTGAGAATAGATTCAAATTCACTCATATTCTTACCAGACTTTAAACTTAAAGCTAGGACCTGAAAACCACTTTTTTCGTAACATTTTTGAATATTTTGAAAGTCTTTTAACTCAGAACTGTCTAGTAAATCCCACTTATTTAAGAGAACAATAGGTATGATCTCCATAAATTCAACAATGCATAAAAAACGATCCAGAAGCAAAGGATGAAAATCTGGTTCTTTTACAGGTATGGTTAATAAAACTTGATCAAGATTAGCAATCAGAGCTTGAGCTTCCCGTTCACTGCGACCACCATAACCACGCTTATAACCTTTGGCCCGTCGCATCACACTTTGACGTTCGCATACCTCGAGTAATAAAGCCTTTCGTTCTTGACCAGGAAAGAATTCAAGCTTGACGTTATCGCCCACAACTACCAAATTAGTTGTTCTACGACCCTTTTTAAAACTACCTTTTAACTTACATTCAATTTCTCCTCCGTCTGGATGCTCACAATAATAGAAGCCACCATGACGTCGTAAAACTTTGTAAGTGAAAAATTTACCCTCTACCATATCTACATTATACTCATTGATAGCAATAGGTGGAGAGACAGCCCACCTTGACCGATGTTTTGATGAATGAGTGCACAAAAATACAAATCTGAATTGCTCAAGTTATTAGACGAAATCATTCCAATTAAGACTACCCAGAAATTGTGTGATTATCACTCCTTTTTAATGCAAGAGTATTTTTTAAGTCTTGAGATTACACTTCCAGAAAAAGCATTTGGCAGCTTTCTAAAGAAAGACTTAAGCTCTGCAATCTCCGCAAGCACCATCATTTCCCATGCCGGTGAATTTAGACTTTTTGAGGAACTCTACAATTTTCATCCGCAAGCTGAACCAAAGTGGGTATTGCTGCTTAAAGCTATCCGAGATTTTACGATCCCTCGATTTCAAGAGTTTCCAGAAATTTGTGGCGATCGAGATAATCCAGGGTCAGAAATTAAGTTACTTAAGATCTTCGAATGGCAGTCTGAAAATCCAGATAAGTTTCCACCTTTGGTTCTATTAGCAACTTTAATACTTCGGCTTATTAGGATGGGCTGGATTGACCAATCACGTGATCTCTATTTCTTTGCCAGTTTTGCTCTAGCTAATTCAGGATTGTTAAGTTTTGCATACAATCGTAACCTAGAAGTTGAGTTTAAAAATCTAGTTCAATGCGAATACGGTAACGAAGACAAGGTAATCACCCAGTTTTCGAGATTTCTTTATCAACAAATGGCTGTAAGTCGAGAGGAATTCGGTGAAAAGATGATTTCTGATGCAGCTTCTTTAGAAAGTACTTCAGAACCAAGCTTTCTCTTTGGTAAAGGCTTAAAAGAAGGTGCTCCAGTGGAAACGTTACCTGATCCACAATTGCTTCACGAGGAAGCCGAGTTCATAGCTCAGGAAAGCTATAACTCTTTTCAAAAACACTGCAATAACCTAGCTAACGTAGACCAAGACCTAAAATATATTACTCAACAAACAGCTTATGATCGTAAACGACTACCTAGTATTCTTAAGCTATTGCATGACTACACTGGTAATGCTGAGATAATTCCAGCTGAAATCAGATGGTTTCATGAATCTCAGGTCAAATTGATAGCCCCCCATGGTTCCTACTGGCGTGGTAAAATTCCAGAAAATCAAATGTTAGTTTTAACCATTGAACTTAGAGATCAGATAATGCAGCTGTATTTGATGGAACTACTATGGAAGTATGTGGACCCTAAAAGTATTTTGAAGAAGGATTTTGTTCACAAGGAAGTTTTACGCCGTGTGTACATCTTGGACTTGAAATCTGAAGAGGCGAACAGAGACTGGATTTCAACAAATAGAGAAGTTTTTTTTCATTTTTTGGGACGTTTGGAAGAAGAAACCGTAAAATGGAATAAGCGGCAGGAGGGTGCCGGTAAAATATGAGTTCTTCGAAAGTTTTTCAATACATGCGAGATAATGGCATTCGTCGTTTGCGTATCAAAAATTCAACTGCTTATATGATGCACAAACAAGCCAATGAATGGGAACTATTACCCCTAGATGAGAATCCGATCTATGGATTTTTGCTGCTATCCGATTTAATTTTAGCTCAGATGGGCCATGAGGACCTGATTATTATTTACGAGCACGTTGAGAAAAGCGAGCTGGTTTGCAAAGCAGTGTTATGCATTTATTCCATAGATCTTGGTCCAGCAATTGCCGGCTTAAGAATTGATGATTACGAAACAGAGGAGGATATGATTGAGGACTCAGTAATGATATCTCGCTCTGTAGCTCGAAAAGCCAGTATAAATAATTTAAATTTTGGAGGCGCACAGCTTGTATTAGACCATGCTAGACCGCACGAGACTTTTTACAATAAAGAGGCTATTTTTCCTCTATTAGAACATGTAGGCAAAATTATACAGGAATATGATGGCCAGCTTATTCTGGCACCTGACTTGAATTCTAGTATGCAGAATATGCATATCGTACAACGCCAAACTTCGCATGTAATCTGCAACGTCAAAGAATCAGATTTTGTTTGTATTGAAGGAAAAAATGAGGAACCTGGTAGTTATAACGGAAGTGGTGAACCTACACCATTTACTGCTTTTGGGGTTTATCATGCACTTAAGGCCGCTACGGACTTCATTGAAAAAGGTAAAGATGTCTCATTAAAAGGTAAAAAGGTTTTAATCATAGGACTGGGAAAATGTGGTCTAGCTTTAACAGATTATCTCGTGAAAGAGGGCGTAGATCTTTATGGAGCTGATATTGATGAGAATGCCTGCAAAATAATGGAAGAAATCTACGGCATGAAAATTATAGCGCGAAATAGACAACAAATGCGCTCAGCACATCACTTTGAATGCCATGCTATCGTACCTTGTGCAACAGGTGGGTTAATATCTGATAAACGTATCAAAGATTTCCAATGTAAAATTATTTGTGGAGCTGCTAATCATCAGTTAAACCAAGACAAAGATGCGGTACTCTTGCATGAAAATGGCATTCTTTGGATTCCAGACTTCATGAGCAATTGTGGTGGACTCTTGAATGCTATACAGGAGGTTGGTAGGGATGCGGAATCTAATCAATTGATATATCGGCAAAGCTACGACCCTGAATCAGTTTATAAGGAGCTCTTAAAAATTAAAGAGACAATCCATGAAATTTTGGAGACCTCAGCTGAGGAATCTTTATCGCCATACGAAGTGGCTGTAGCTCGCGCAGAACTACGCATGTACGATCGTCGTAAAACTCGATGGCTAAAGTATTTAGCCAGTCGTGCAAAATCAAATTAGAAATCTTCACAGGAATGCTACAATGTCTTTCATGCGCTTGGCTCAACTTCGATTATTTTGTGTTGTCGTATCGAAACGTTTTATGAATGATGGCTGCTTCATACGGGCGGCAGGGTTAAGCTATACCACCTTATTAGCAATTGCTCCGGTTCTCGCTCTGGCTTTCGCCGTTCTCTCAATGTTTCCAACCTTTCAAGGCATGGAAGAAAAGATTCATGAAGTGATCTTTAATATTTTTGTACCCACAGCTAGCGCAACTGTCGGTGACTACTTCACGCGCTTCATTGGAAATGCTACCCATTCCACAGCTTTTGGGGTCATTTCGCTAACGGTAACATCTGTGCTGTTGCTACTGACAATTCAGAATAGTTTTGATTATATCTGGAGTTCAGCCACCAAGCGGACCTTCCTTTCAAATATTTTGACTTTCTGGTCCACCTTAACCATGGGCCCTTTATTGTTGGGAACTAGTTTGTCAGTATCCAGCTATCTTTTCGCAAAAGCACAGATCCTTAATATTCCAGGAGCAGTAGAGGCAAACTCATTATTTTTAAGAGCCTTCCCATCATTGATGGAAATAATCGCTTTCTTCCTACTCTACACGATTATACCGAATACCTTTGTGCGCTGGAAACATGCTCTTGTAGGGGCAACATTTACAACTTTAATTTTCGAACTACTTAAATTAGGTTTCGAATACTATGTAACCACATTTCCTTTTTATCAAGTACTTTACGGAACCCTCGCAACCGTACCAATTTTTTTAATCTGGCTTTATCTAACATGGGCCGCCGCGCTCTTAGGAGCTGAAATCGTTTCAACTCTGCCAGAATATTCTACACTAACAGAAGAGGACATTAAGCCCACTACAAACTTGCTAATTACCAGAATTTTAATGGCAGGAATTGCCGTTGTGCAAAGGTTATATTTAGCCTCAAGAAATCCAGATTCTTACGAAACATCTGCTAGCCTAATCCGTTCGATCCCTATGCGCCATGCAGTGATTCATGAAGCCATTGAACGCTTAAGAAAGTCTCGCTATCTTGTTAAAACACAAGATGGCAAATTCATACTAAATCGAGATCTAGAGTTCGTAAGTTTCAGACAATTATGTAGAGATTTAGGGGTCAAAGTGGAACCTGAACACATAAGTGAAAAATTAGGTAAGAACGGTGAAGTAATTCGTAAAATACTCCAAAATCAGGAAGCCCAGTCAAAGGAACATGAAAGTATTACAATAAAAGAGATTCTACAAAGTGCAAATGAGTTGAAGTCTAAAACTGTTCATAAAGATTCTGCCTTTAACAATGCAGGGGAGCTGGTATGAGTGATAAAGGTCGTAGTTATGAAGTAATTAAACCTAGCTGGAAAAAGCAGGCAGGGGTGTCATTGACTACCCTTGCAATAGCATTGCTTTTCTATTTTATCTCCAATTTCATGTTATTTAAGATTTTGGGCGGAATAGTAAGCCTTTGCGGGATATATTTTGCTTTCCAAGCTATGCAATTATCTATGAGTGCTATTTCATTTTATGAAAGAGGGATTCAAATAAAACGCCCAAATCATGCTCTAGAGTATATTCCTCTCGAAAATATTGAAAATTATGATTGGGAGGCTGAAACAGAAGAAGAAGTTGAGGAGGATTGGAATGGAAACTCCAAAACGATAACACACAGAATAACCCTAATGGTTAGTTATGAAGATGCCAAAGGCCAGTTCAAAGAAGTTCATTGGACTGAGGAGTATCCCGCGGGCTCTATTCGAAGAATTAGAAGAGCCAGCGAACGCGCCGCGGAGCTTTTTCAAGATTCTCAGGATCAAGATGATTTTTACGATGAATGATAAGGACTAAAGAAGTTTCATGAAAATTCGATATAACAGTCCCGTAGTCTTAACTTTCACCTTCTTATGCATCGGTGCAATGCTATTAAGTCAGATGACCGGTGGGCAATCTACAAGTATTTTATTCACTTTATACCCTACTTTTGACTTCTCCGATCCACTAAGTTATGTAAGGATATGGAGCCACATAATTGGCCATGGAAGCTGGCAGCACTTAGTTGGAAATTTTTCCATGATTCTGCTCTTGGGACCTCTACTGGAGGAAAAGTATGGTTCTGGGCCTCTACTGCTTATGATGCTTATCACAGCAGTAATCACGGGAATATTAAATACTTTCTTGTTTACATCTGGTTTGTTAGGAGCCTCCGGAATCGTTTTCATGTTTATTCTACTCAGCTCGTTTAGTGGCATAAGAGAAGGAGAAATCCCGCTAACCTTCGTGTTGATAGCAGTTCTGTATTTCGGTCAAGAATTGATCATGTCTTTCCAAAATGATAACGTCAGCCAATTTGGACACATTCTGGGTGGTTTAGCAGGTTCGCTTTTCGGTTACCATAGTTCACCTAGTGATAAAATCGAATAGGTTTTAGAGATTTAATCCATACAGTTTTCGATACAAAGCAAGGGCATAAGAATCTGTCATACCCGACACAAAATCAAGAATTTGATGAAGTCTAATATAAGGATTTTCATGAGGCTTTTCTAATTTGCCCATGAATTGTTTGGGGACTAATCGAACCACTAATTCAAGTCGTTTAAAATCATAATGAGTCCTGTCAGATCCATCAAAAACTGCCGGAATAAAGAGATCTAATAATCCTTGAATTACTTCGAATCCACCCACCTTCACTTCAATAACAGGCTCCGATGAATAAATATTTTCAAAAGCAAAGGAACTCATTCTCTTAATACAATCATGAGAAGGGATAGCCTCCATTAAAGATTGATCAAAACTGCCATCGAGTATGGATTTTTCGTTTTCTAAAAATATATTGGCAGCTTCTCGAACAAGAGAACCAATTACTTTCCCACCAAGAGTTTCAATACGATCTCTTCGGTCAGTTAAGCGTGAAATTTCATTCAAGATATTTTCCTGATTATCGCCCAATAAGTGCTTGAAGAAGTCGAAAACTTCGTCATATGTGATTAGGCCTAATCGATAGCCATCCTGCATATCAGCTATGTTATAAGAAATATCGTCAGCAGCTTCCATCAGAAACACCAAAGGATGCCTCTGATAACAATCTGGCTGAAAACCGCTTAAATTCAATGCTTCTACAACCTTTTGAAATTGATCTTTTTCAGTTCTAAAATAATTGTATTTCTTTTGACTACGACGAGATTCACTATTCCCGGTGATTTTAGCTGGACGAGGGTATTTCAGAAAAGCTCCAAGTGTAGCGTAGGTTAACTGTAAGCCCCCCATCGTATTATTGTCACGAGTATGCCTCTGTAGTCGTGTAAGCACACGAAAGCCCTGAGCATTTCCCTCAAAATTAATAAACTCTTCAGCCTCCTCCTCTTGCAGTTTATCAAGATACTTCTTACCTCTGCGCGGGTCCAAAAACCAATGCCTGATCGTATCTTCACCAGCATGGCCAAAAGGTGGGTTTCCAATATCATGAGCCAAACAAGCTGCACCAACAATTTCAGCAATTGAATTGGAGTCTACTGGCAATTTGTAACGCTTACTTAACTCTCTACCTACTAGTAAACCTAAGCTTCGTCCCACACTACTAACTTCCATAGAATGCGTAAGTCTAGTTCTAATGTAATCATTACGAGCTAGAGGAAAAACTTGAGTTTTGTCCTGTAGTCGTCGAAAGGAACTACTGAAAATTATACGATCTATATCACGCTGAAAAGGTGAACGGAAATCATCATCTGAAGATTTTTCTGAACCAATACGTCGGTCCGTCAATAATTGAATCCATTGTTGTTCATTCATAAAACCATTGCACCATAAACTGAAACTTTAATCCAGTATGACTTCTATAGTTGGAATCCTTTACCCGTGTTATACTTCTCAGCTTAAATTTAAGGACGATTAATACATGGCCACGGTTCATTTTTCTAAAGAAAATTTAACAGTCGAAGTTGAAGAGGAGACCTCTGTTCTATCTTTAGCACTCTCAAATGATATCCAAATGACTCATCGATGTGGAGCCGAAGTAAGATGCTCCACATGCAAATTTAGAATCTTAGAAGGAACAGAAGCTTTCAGCGAAAAATCTACTGCGGAACAGAGAATTCTAGACAAATTTCGCTATCCCGAATTCATTCGACTAGGCTGCCAAGCCAAGATAAATCCGGCCTATGAAGGTACAATTGAAGTAGGAACTATAATCAAAACTTTCAACAAGAAAAGTAAAAAACCTAAGATACCCGCAAGATTTCTGAAGAAATAAGGCAATTATTGATCAATCATGGATTCCAATTTTCTAATCCTATCCAAGAGGTAATCCAACTGCGCCCTATTGCGTTTTGTCTCAAATTTCAACGTATTTAGCTTAGTCGCAAACTCAATTTTACGCTGTTGGTTAACAGCCTTATTATAGCCAGCTAGATAACTAAGGCTATCTAGTCTATTCTGCTTCAAAAGAGCAGTGAGTTGATCACGGCGATATTCGAGATGAAATAATAGATTTTCTTTTTGAGCACCATCTATTCGCACTGAAGCATTTAAATTCAATTGCGCTAACCAGATTGTGATCAATATCAATATGCTAGTCAGAAGGCCTTGTACAATTCTTTGCAACCCTCTATATCTAAGACTAGATTCGATAAGAATTGGTAAGAAAAGCCAGGGTAAATTAAAAATCTGCATAGCCCACCGAGAATTTCCAGAATGCTGTTCCATGTAAAATTTTGAGGAGTGATACGCCAAAAAATTAACCAGTGGACCAATATCAAGGCGCACAGTATCTAGAAGCTGCACATACTGATGCAAAAATATTCCTGTAACAAGACCAATAAATAAACGACGGGCAAGAAGTACTTCTCGATTAATATAAAGGAAATACATTAGTGTTGCGGGAAAACCTACAATAAAGAAAAATGCATGAAACCATTCATTGATTAATAAAAATCTAAACGGGTCTAAGAATAGTTTATAAAATTCATAGCGATCTGAAATTACAATACTAGATAAGTTTAAAACTAACGCAAAACCTATTGCTCCTGAAACCAGAATTAAACTAGCTTTATCGAAAACAGAAAGACTCAAAATCTCATTATTTGATCTTTTGGTCGTAACTACAAAGCTTTCCTCTTGATCATCAACTGAAGTCCTAGAAAATTCCGAAATGCCCTTGTTTTCATGTTCTTGAGGTTCATCGATTTCTTGGGCTTGTTTAGAGTTAAACACTTCGGAATCACAAGATGGCGCATCATTGTGTAAGGGAACCGTCTCATCAGTTTCAGAATTATCAAATGCCGCTATTCGCAGATTCCACTGCTTAAGTAATCTCAATGCATTAGAAAGGTCCTGTGATAAATCTTCAAGTACCTTTAACATTTTCTCACGAACTTCACTGTAGGATGATTCTAGAAGATAATCGCTATATGTTAAATATTCGTCTTCTGCTAAAGCACCAATACAATATACTGCTGTGAGCTGCTCATTCAAATTACTACCCTTACATAACTCCTGCATTGCTTTTCGAGATTCCTTGGGTGAATCCTGGGATAATGCCATAATTGCATTTCCTACAACTCGGTTATTATGATCCTCAAAACAATTGAGGAGAACTGATCTCTGACCTCGAGGTAATAAATAACCTAAAGCCTCTACCGCGTTAGCCCGGACTCTATCATTTTTAGCATTCAGGAAAGGAGTTATTACCTGCACATGTGATTCATTACCGATTCTGCCAAGTGCGCTGAGCAGTGAAGCTTTAATGCGGTCATTCTCTTCATTTTTGATTGCAGCAACAAAACATTTGCTAACATTATCCGATACTATTTTACCTTCGCTAATCAAATCTAATTGATCTCTAATCCAATCTAATTTTTGATCTTGATTCAAATCTCTCAATGGACCTGCATTAGGTGTTTGATCAGACTTATTTTTTACAAAGTTCAATGCTTCGCTAAAACCATTATCAGCCAAAGCCTGAATGCCTTCCAATGCTTTTTTACTAACCGACCCATCCTGGTCCTGAGATAGCTTTTTAAGCAATGGTAAACTCTGAGGTAGTCGCATTTCCTTTAGTGCATAAACAGCAGAATTACGATAGGCAGTGTGAGGGGAATCGGCCATTTTTTGCAACAATTTTAGAGCACTTT
>CAZYUV010000061.1:0-14118 GCA_964650625.1 uncultured bacterium | reverse complement strand
TCATATTGATGCCACGGTTCTGGGAGCTATGGAAGTTTCTGAACAAGGCGATATTGCCAACTATATGATTCCTGGAAAGCTGGTCAAGGGAATGGGCGGCGCTATGGATTTAGTGGCTGGCTCTCGTAATGTAATCGTAGCGATGATGCACACAAATAAAGCAGGCGAAAGCAAAATATTGAAAGAGTGTAGCTTACCACTGACAGGCAAGCGTTGTGTGAATATGATCGTTACAGATTTAGCGGTAATGCAAGTGGGATCTGAAGGTCTTATTCTGCGTGAAACTGCTGAGGGCGTTAGTATTTCAGAGGTACAGAATAAAACTCAAGCTACCTTGAAAATAGCCGATGATTGCATAGAAGGTTCCTATTAATTCAGGCTAAAGTGTTAGAAACTGCCGTCCCTATTTTCATCAAGACTCTCTTTCTTATCTGGTTGTGGATAGAAAGTAGTCAGTTATTGACGAAACACGTCAAGCTTCATCCGTTTTGGCGACGTTTATTAAACCAGGGAACTTTTGATTGCGCAGTTGTTTATGGGCTTCTGCTTTATTTTTCGGGTCCTTCCGTGAATATCTGGCTGCACTCAGTTTTTCTACCACTGATCGCCTTGGACATTTTCATAGAAAGACGCAGTAAACGCCTACAGACATATTTTTGGTTAGAGCTTGTCATTATTTTTGTACTCGTTCAACAGGAACTAAAAATCCCCTTACTTTCAGATCTAAAAGGTGGCTACTTCAGTATTGGTCAAGGAGCAGGTTATGTCACTTTCTTCTGGCTTATCTTAGTGGTTTCTTTAATCAACCTTTTTAATGTTGTTGAAGGTCTTCTGTATGGAATATCAATGGTTATGGCAGCCTCCTTCATTGTCGGTATTGCTGTTCAGCCATGGGTGAATGCAGAAGCAATACCGCTCAGTGTTACTTTATTAGCTATCTGTACAATGTTCTGGCTATTTACGTCCATGCAAGAACGTACATCCCATAATGCTGTCAGCCTAGGTTCTGCACTCGCTTTAGTTGTAGCACTAGTTTCGATAGTTTCTACAAGTAAAACGATTGCTCTTATTTCCTTGACCATGATATTAGGGCTCTTTGCACTACCTGTAGTCTTCTTCGCATTTCTTATTTACCATACGCATTTTCAGTATAAGATTAAAAAAGCAGCCAGCTTTTTAGAACAAACTCAAATTCTATGGCGATTCAGCAGTGGCAGTGTCAACGCTTTCATAGTAATGGCTTGTGTGACTCAAATTTTTGTTCTTCTGGTATTTTTCTTATCGGAAACATGGACATGGTCTGTCTCTCTAAGCGCCTTTGCCATTTTGATGTTTGCTCGCTTCGCGGGGATTATTTTCATCAAGAAGAAGGTCAAACTTAAGGATATTTACTATGTCCACCAAGATTACATTATTCTTTTTGGCACCCGTATTTTCCGTAATCGTAAACAGCGAGCTTTGGATATTGTAAGTCATAAAATTGAAGAAGAAGGCTGTCATCATCTTATTACTCCTGATGCTCTATGTCTTTTACGGTCTACCCATGACCCTCACTTCGCCACGATTTTACGCAAATCATTTATGGCGATTCCTGATGGAGCTGGGGTGCTATGGGCCTCTATATTTCTAAAAGAAAGGCCCATACAAGAACGAATTCCGGGAATAGATTTCACCCTAGATATATGCTACTTAGCCAAGCAGCGAGAATACCCTGTTTATTTTCTTGGATCTCGGCAAGAAACCTTAGATCAGGCTGTAGAAATTATTCAATCAGAATATCCAGGTTTAGTCATAGCGGGTAAGCGAAATGGTTATTTCAGTCTGGAAGAAGAGTCACAGGTCGTTGATCAAATTAATGCATCTGGTGCCCGAATTTTGTTTGTTGCAATGGGAGTTCCTTTGCAGGAACAATTTATTGATCGTAACCGTCGTCATCTCAAAGTAAACTTAGTAATGGGGGTAGGCGGAGCTTTAGATGTGATCTCTGGACGCTTAAAGAGATGTCCTCAATTCTTTCAAGATTATGGCTTAGAATGGGCTTATCGAACAGTCAAGCAACCTTGGCGATTAACCCGCGTTCTTCAATTGCCAGTATATATTCTTAATGTAATGAAACTGAAACTTCGTCAGGGCGACAGAGAAGAAGCTCAATAAACAATTTTGGGCTATTTATCAGTACATTTGATCACCTATTTATAATTAGAATAATCATTCGATACGTTTAGATTTGTTAGCAAGACCGTGCTGTCGAATCTATATTAATGCGTCTAATAATAACAATTTTCTGTCTATTTCATTGCATATGTTGGTCTAACTCAAGCTTAAGTAAAAGCGAGTTAATTTTAAGCGAAACCCATGATGAAGTGATTGTGAATGCTTTACAGTTTCTGGTAAATAGGCAAAAACGAGATGGTTCATGGATATACGATGCCCAACCATTCACCGGAAAGATCACTTACAAAGGTAGTATCGTGCGCCAGGCTGGTACTTTATTTGGTGCTGCTCTAGCCTACGATGGAAAAAATAATCAAGTCAAAACTATGCTTAAATCGGCCATGGATTATTTTCAAATTAATTCCACGCCTTTTGATCGCAGAGGATTCAAACTTCGATTACTCTCAGAAAACCACGAAGGTTATACCGGTACAAGCGCTCTATTTCTTTGCGCATTCTTTTATCTTCATCATCAGTGGCCAAAACAATTCCCGATCAACGAAACAATCTACAAAGAACTTATGGATACCTTGGAATACTACGTTCTTCCCGGTGGAGGAATTACTCGATATCTAAACTCCAAGGAGAGTTACATTGATCGCCTAGGTCGTCCCGCTGAGCCCTATGCAAGTGCCCAACATTTTCTAAGCCTGGCTTTCTTTCATTTTGTATTCAAGCGCAAGCATCTCAGTCCAAGTCTAAAAGATTATATTGAATTTTACGATCGTCGGTGGAGCTATTCTGATCTGGTTCCTAGCTACCACTGGATTATGCAAGCTTACTGGATCTTATCTCTTCTCGATAATCCGGAATTAGAAAAACAGCTACCCGGTATGGTCCATAAACTTCAGACCGCAGCCGAAAAAGAAATACCTATTGAGAAAATTAACAATAATTATTGCGCACAAGTAGAGGGCTACGGAGCCTATCTTCGATATAAGTGGGATCAAAAAGAATTAGACCGTAGAGCACTTTATAAAATGAGTGATTATCTAAGACATTTGAAAAACTTTCAGCTACTAGATAGCACTAAAAAAAGAGTTTTTAAGGATGGAAAAGAAACTCAATTGCCTATAAAACGCCCCGAATATCATGTGGGAGGGTTCTGGCATAAGAGCTTAGGTAAATACCATACTCGTATAGACTTAACACAACACTGCTTGGCTGCCTTCGTACACCATAAAGCTCTTCAAGAAGGAATACAAGAAAGGGCTGAATGGAATCGATGGATTAGTCACTCAAATCGATGGAAAAGTGTACCCGTAGACTCTGGTGAATTTCCAATTCCTAAGCTTATGCACCCTGTACAATTGAAAACTGTCATCCGCAAAATACCAGTGCCCGTCGGCCCCCATTTTCAGGGAACTAAGATTGATCTCCCTGGATTTCTCAAAAATTAATATTGAAAGAAAATTAGCTAATCAACGAATCTTTTCTAGCTGAACTGTCTGAATACTTCGCGAGAAATAACCAGACGTTGAATTTCACTGGTACCTTCACCAATTTCCATGAGCTTAGCATCGCGGAAGTATCGCTGCGCATGATATTCTTCCATGTACCCGGAACCGCCCAACATCTGCACACATTGGTGGGCTGCTTGCATACAAATCTCAGAAGCATATAATTTAGCCATTGAACTATAGTGATTATATGGTAAGCCTTGGTCTCTAGTGAAAGCTGCACGATGGGTTAACAATCGGGCTGCTTCAATTTCCGCTGCCATATCAGCGATCTTAAACTGAATCGACTGAAGCGCTGCTAAAGGTTTGCCAAATTGAACACGTTCCTTAACATGGATAATGCTATCTTCCAAGGCACCTCTAGCGATACCTGTAGACAGAGCCGCTATACCGATACGGCCACCCTCCAAAACCTTCATCGATTGAATAAAGCCTTCGTTCAGGTTTCCAATTAAATTACCCTTGGGGATTCTGACGTTTTCGAAAATCAATTCCGCAGTATCAGAGCTACGATGCCCTAACTTATCCATCTTTGCACCATGACTAAAGCCTGGGGTACCTCTCTCCACAACGAAAGCAGATATACCTTTGGAACCTAAGCTTTTATCAGTGGAAGCCATAACCACAAAAGTTCCACCAACGGTACCTTGAGTAATGAAAGTTTTAGCACCATTCAAAACCCACTCATCTCCATCCAAAACTGCGGTAGTCTTGGTACCAGAGGCATCTGAGCCTGCACCAGGCTCCGTTAGCCCCCAACCACCTAGTACTTTTCCACTGACCAAGTCAGGCAAGTATTTATTCTTTAATTCATCAGAACCAAATTCATAAATATGACCTGTGCAAAGTGAAGTGTGAGACGCAACCGTTATTGCTAGAGAAGCATCCCATCTAGCTAACTCTTCGATCACGCAGGAAAAACTCACATAATCTACTTCGGAGCCACCATATTGCTCTGGATAAACCATACCCATGAAACCTAGTTCAGCTAATTGTTCTACGAGACGATGAGGAAAAGTACATTTTTCATCACGCTCCAAAACTCCTTCACGAACATGTTTCTCTGCGAACTCACGAGCAGTATCTCGAATAAGTTTTTGATCTTCAGTCAGCTCATATTGCATGTTACACCTCAAAATTAAGTTTTTCGTATAAATTGTCGAGCAATGGTAATCTTTTGAATCTCCGATGTGCCCTCATATATAGTAGTGACTCTGGCGTCGCGGTATATCTTCTCTACTATATACTCTTTTACGTATCCATTACCGCCATGAATCTGTACTGCTTCTGCAGCAATTCTATTACACGCTTCACTGGCAAAAAGTTTTGCCATGCTAGCAGCACTAATAAAGTTATCCCCTTGATCTTTGATTTGAGCAGCCTTCAAGGTCAGTAATTTAGCCGCTTCCAATTCAGTAGCCATTTCGGCTAATTTTAACTGAATCGCTTGTAATTGATGCAAAGGTTTGCCAAAAGCCGTTCGATCATGACTATACTCTAGTGCCGCGTCAAAACTTGCTTGACCTATACCGCAGCACATTGCTGCGACTCCAATTCGACCAGAATTCAAACCATTCATCATGACCTTGAATCCGTTGCGACCGCCAATCATATTTGAAGCCGGTACCCTTACTTCATCTAAGCTAACTTCCACTGTATTGGATGCACATTGACCCATTTTATGCTCAGGCTTACCCAGGATTACTCCCTTGGTGTCAGCATCAACGAGAAAAGCTGTTATTTCTTTACGGCCTTTGTGATCTTCGCCAGTCACAGCGGTAACAACAAATACCTGTGCAAAACTACCATTGGTAATCCAAGCTTTTTTGCCATTAATGACATATTCATCGCCATCCTGCTTGGCTCGGGTCTTTTGATTCTGTGCATCACTACCAGCCTGAGGTTCAGATAAACAGAAGCTACCTATTCCCTTACCACTGGTTAATGCAGGCAGATATCGCTGTTTTTGTTCTTCTGAACCATACAGGTTTATTACTTCGCACACCAAGTGATTTACACCCATAGTTACGGCAATCGAGCTATCGGCTCTGCCTATTTCCATAGTAGCTAAGCAATAACTAATGGTGTCTACACCTCCACCACCATACTTCTCTGGTAAGTTCATTCCCATGAAGCCCATCTCGCCCATCTGTTCCAAAATTTCCATGGGAAACTTATGGTTTTGGTCCCAGGTCATAGCATTGGGGGCCAACGACTCATTGGCAAAGTCCCGCGCCGACTCCTGGATCAATTTTTGGTCTTCATTTAGATTAAAATCCATGATTAACCCAATCCAAAAGTTACTCCGTGACCGCTTTCTGGGAAACTCCAACTGACGGCACCTTGATCACATGCATGCATGCAAGTTCCACACTCAATACAATCTTCGTACTGAAAATGCACCTTCTCCTCTGCCACTGTATAGCAAAGTGCCGGGCAAACGTAAGTAGTGCACTTGTGATAGCAACCACTATTACAAATATCTGTGTTCACAATAATGTGCGGTTTTTTAGAAATATTAGTTTTTAATTTGGCCAAACGATCCTTAACAGAACTCATAAACTCATCCCCCCTGCCAGACTAGTTTTAAATAGCTCCCAATAGGAAATCCCAGATTCTTCTATAGTTTCTTTTACAAGATCTCTTGTTTTTTTCTTTGGCAATCCGTCAACATTGAAAACTTTATACATTAGATCATTTACGAAATCAGGATAGGTTCCAAACATATCAGGGTTATGAATAAATTTTACAGCCCCCTGAAAATTGACCATATCCTGTAATACGAAGGTTTCGCTGAGTCGGGATTGATAAGACTCCAAAGTATGCGCTGAGTAATCGCCTTTTCGCTTAGCTTCTAGAATCGTTAGAGCAGCCTGACGTCCCGATTCCATAGCCATATTCATGCCTTCAATAGATTTACCCGTATTCATAAGTAGTCCAGCGGCATCTCCTACGACCATAACACCGTCTTTATAGAGTTTTTTAGGTACAAGACGAATGTCACCTACAGGAACCACGTGAGCGGAATACTCGGCCATTTCGCCACCCTTGAGAATTGGCTTCATACTAGGATGCTTCTTGAAGTTATCCAACAGATCATATATTGCTTTACCAGAGCTTCTTAGTGAAGCAAGACCTAGTACAAGTCCAATAGAAATAGAGTCTCGATTGGTGTACAGAAAACCGCCACCTTCAACTCCCTGAGTACAGCCCACAAACTCATTGCTCAAACCAGCAAGACCATCCAGTTGAAATTTAGCCTCCAAAAGATCTCTATCAAACTTCCAAACTTCTTTGATTCCGGTGCCTACTATTTCAGCGTTGTAGGTTTCTTCCATCAGGCCTACCTGACGAGTCAATAAATTGTTGACGCCTTCCGCTAGAATTACACAATCAGCATGAAATTCATCTTCGCCACTGCGTATACCGGTAACTCTACCGTTTTCCTGTAGTACCTCATCAACTAATATAGAGGTTGCTACGAAGGATTCTTCGGCATAGTCACCTGCTAGTATGGCCTCTTCCACTTGCTCGCCAAGCCATTTATCGAATTTAGAGCGCAATACAGCGATTCCATTGTAAGGACACTCCGCAAATTTGTCGCTTTTATAATCTATAGAAAAGCTCGCGTCATCAGAGCAAAAACTTAATCGCCTGCGATCAACATAGCGTTCATAAGGAGGGTCATCAGTTTGATTAGCAAGCTCTGGAAAAATTTCCCAAGCTGTTGGCCCCCACAGAACGCCACCTGAAACGTTCTTACTGCCAGTCCACTCACCCTTCTCAATGAGTAGGATTTTACAGTTGTTTTGTGCCAATATGTAAGCAGCAGCGCAGCCTGCGACTCCGCCACCTACAATAATACAATCAAACTTTTCCTCTTCCATAATGCCTATCCTTGCTGGCTTTTATACTCTTTCACAGCCTCAATCAGCTTAGGAACAATCAAAAATAGATCACCTACTAAGCCATAATCAGCCATGTTAAAAATGGGAGCTTCGGCATCTTTGTTTATGGCCACAATCACTTTCGAATTAGCCATCCCGGCAGTGTGTTGTACTGCTCCTGATACACCACAAGCAATGTATAGCTCGGGAGTTACTACTTTACCAGTTTGCCCAATTTGAAGGGTTGCAGGAGCTATTCCTTGTTCAGTTAAAGCTCGTGTTGCGCCAACTGCACCACCAAAAGCATCTGCTAGCTCCTCAACCAACGCCACACCATCAGCATCTTTAACACCTCGACCGGCCGTAACAACTACTGAAGCTTCATCTAGACTGACTCGGTCGGAAGCCACTGCGAGCAATTCTTTAAAAACCTGTTTGATGTCTGGTATTTCGACATCCAATTTTACAATCTCAGCACTTTGAGATTCATCGGCTTGATTTCGGTCGAATGAACCAGAACGAATTGATAACAAAACGAGATCGGCCTTACTTTCAACAGTTGATTTTGCCTTAGCCGCCATTAAGGGTCGATTCACCTTTACAGTATCACCCTCAATAAAAATTTCCGAGCAATCCATTACTCCAGCTGACCCAGTTTTGGCAACTAGTCCGGGAAGAAAGTCTTTAACGCCTTCAGAGGTGGGAGTCAGAACCAGTCTAGGTTTGACCTCCTCAATTATTTGTGAGTAAGCATTCACAAAGGGTGGGTTTAGGTACTGTCCGAAACTCTCATGTTCTGCAATATAAACCTTACTGGCACCGTACTGTCCTAAAGACTTGGCTTCTTCAGCAATGTCAGTACCTACTACAGCAGCGACTAAATCCATGTTGTGCTTTTCAGCTAATCTAGCGCCCTCACTTATGACTTCCAAGGTTGATTTTTTTATCTTATTTTTCTTTTGATCTGCAATTACTAAAATTGTACCCACTACCGTCTCCTAAATCACCTTGGCATCATTTGCCAGTTTATCCATTAATGTGCCTACAAGTTCATCTGGATCACCTTCAAATTTCTGACCAGCCTGACGCTTATCCGGTTCAGCCCAGCTCACCAAGTTGGTGAGAGATCCTGCCGAACCCACTTCTGAAGAATCCAGACCTAGATCACCCAGCGCAATAACATCGAGGGGCTTTTTCTTGGATGTCATGATTCCTTTCAAGGAGGGAATCCGTGGATCATTCATGTCATTGGAGCAAGTCACTAAACATGGAAATGGAAGATCAATCATCTCTTGACCATCATCACCTTGACGTTTCACATTCGCTATCTTAGTACCTAAATCCGCTGTCAAACCTACCGCATTTGTAACGTAAGGAATGTTTAAGTGGTGAGCAAGGATACCGCCAGTTAGACCCATATCCATGTCCTGGCTTTGCTTACCAGTAAGAATGAAATCGTATTCTTTATCGGCAAAAAATTTGGCTAGTACTTTGGCGGCGGCGTGACTATCGCAACCTTCGAATGCATCATCATTCAAATGCACTGCATCATCGGCTCCCATAGCGAGCCCTTTTCTCAAGGCTTCTTTGGCCTTGTCGGGACCAATTAAAACCAGCGTGATGTGAGCCCCATGCTCTGCCTTTAGAACCAATGCTTCTTCAACAGAGGAAGCATCGTAAGCATTAAGGATGTAATTCAATCCGTCCCTGATGAGCTGCCCCCCTTTAATTTGAAAAGGCATTGCAACATCGGGAACTTGTTTACAACAAATATATATTCTCAATGACATCATAACTCCTACGTCAGACTTAACCTAATAAGGCCCGACTGACGACTAATTTTTGTATTTCGGTTGTACCTTCGTAAATTTCACAAATTCTTCCATCACGGAAAAACCTTTCTACGTCGTATTCTTTAATGTAGCCATAACCACCATGAACTTGAACCGCTTTGTTGGTTACCCAAGAGACGCACTCTCCCGCTTTCATTTTGGCCATTGCTGAGACCGTCGAATAATTCTGCCCATGATCTTTCATTGAAGCTGCCTTCCAGGTAAGTAATCGAGCCGCATCTATTTGCACTGCCATGTCTGCAATGTGGTTGGCCACCGACTGCTGCCGGCTTATTGGTTTACCAAATTGAACTCTCTGCTGAGCATATTTTGCAGACTCTTCAAAGGCTCCTCGGCTGATACCAACAGCTTGGGCTGCTATACCGATACGTCCTGAGTTTAGTGTATTCATGGCAATCTTAAAGCCTTTGTTTTCTGCACCTAATCTTTGTGAGTCGGGAATAACTACATCTTCAAACACCAACTCACTCAGACCACTCGCTCTGATACCCATTTTTCCATGCATGGGGAGTACTGATAATCCAGGGGTAGAACGGTCCATAAGAAAAGCTGTTATCCCCCGATTACCCGCTGCAGCATCTGTACTAGTAAAAACTATAAACGTATCTGAGTCTGTTCCGCAGGTTATCCAGATTTTAGCTCCGTTGATTACCCAATCATTACCCTTCTTCACAGCATTGGTTTTCATGCTTCCGCAATCAGAACCTGAGTTTGGCTCAGTGAGACCAAAACATCCAATTTTTTGACCCTTGGCCATGGGAGTTAACCACTCTTTTTTCTGGTCTTCTGTTCCCGCAATCATCAATGGGTCGCAAGCTAAAGAATTATTGACTGATAAAATAACGCTGGTGGAGCCACAATAGCGAGCCACTTCCTCAATAACGCAACAATAAGAAACATAGTCAAGACCCGAGCCGCCATATTGTTCGGGAATTGCCACACCCATAAAACCCATCTCCGCTGCCTGAGCTATCAAGTCAGTGGGAAACTCCTGAGTTTCGTCTAACTCTCTGGCTTTTGGTGCAACGAATTTGGCGGCGAAGTCCCTGGCCGACTCTTGAATCATTTTCTGATCTTCGTTAAGCTGTAGATGCATTTGTGCCCCTTTTGAGTATTTCTTAAGGTTTCTAAAATTGAAGTCATTTTGCGCCTGTAAAACCTCTTCAAACCACCATAATCAGTGCTTATTAAAATAGATGCCTACAAGCTGCCCTCACACCGACTTCAAAAGCGTTCTAGTGTACCACTATATTGCTTAAATAGCAGTTTAAAAACTCGATTTCAGAACGTTATGTTCCAAGCCGAAACTGTCTGAAAATTTATTGTTAACGATAGCTTATCCCCATTTACTAGTATACAAAATCAGAAAAATTTATTTCGAATTAAAATAAAGCCCCCATGTTTTTACCTACACGGGGGCATAATTTTGCGAAAAATTGTTTAGCGCAGACCGGGATACTTAGTTTTGATACGACTAGCAATCTGTGTCGCCACCTGCTTTCTATCGTGTTCAAAACCATGCAGCATTTCATGGTTGCATCGCTGTAAAAGAAGATGTAGTAAATTCAATTCAGTCTGTTCAAGACGATTCCACCACATTGTGGTCAGCAAGCTTCTCTCGAAATTAAATTGAACAATTTCTTGATGAGTTAGACCAGGTCCAAAAAAACCATTCTGCAGTCTGCGCAATTCCTCATCGAACTGAGCCCAGGTCATCTGGCCATATCGAATTTTTTGAGAAAAATAACGAAGCTCAGCACTGGAGGGATCTCTATGCAAAATCTGTCGAAATTCGTTTCGGATTCTTACTTCCACATCGCTGGAGCCGTTCCCTCCACCGTTGCCTAAACTCTGTATCTCAGTTCGCAATTGAGCCAGCGTAATTTGACCCATGCGTAGTTTGTTACTGAAATAGCGTAACTCGGAAGATGACGGTAGTCGATTCGCATACCTCAAAAAATATTCCTCGACTAAGGTTTCAAATTCATCTGTTGCGTCGCCACCCATGTCAAGACGTTCAATCATTCTTCGAACTTGTTCACGAGTTTTAATTGAGCGGTCTAAAAGACTTACATAATAATTAGATTCCCGCTTTGTTGGATACCTAAAGTGAACTCTACGAAATACTCGCTCCACAAATTTCACATTAGCAATATGATTGCTATTTCCACTACCTTTGCTAATCTCCTGTGTCTCAACTTTCACACCCATTAGACAAAATTTTCCACCCTGGGGCTCCAATTCGATCGTAATTGTGTTGGTACCATCTTGGACAAATCTGGCGATGTTCCAAGTCCTTTCATTAAATCTATAACTAGTGTCTGCTGAATGGCCACTTATTACGTTCTGGCCATTGACCGAAATTCTTATATGCCCTTTGGGCCCCAATGCCAATTTTTCCAAGATTGATAAATTGGCGAAGATAAGTCGGTAACGAGAACTTTTCTTGAAGTAGAGCTGCATGCGAGAATGCCCTGGCGTGTTCATTATCACGTAATAATGATTTAAGGCAGGATCAAAATAGAATCGATGAGAGCTCATCTGGGCTTGCATATTACCGTTCTTCAGACCATGTTGAAAAGCTGTATACAAATATCTGTGTATTCTTTGATTCGGCGAGTGTGATGGCGGATAATTGCCGTTGTCTTGGCCAGGCACCTGAGAATAGCCTGCCGTGGTTATAAGTTTAGAGACACTCTTACCACTTATAACAGTAAGATTTGTCCACAATAGACCAGTAAAAAGTATAATGATGATTCGCATAACTTCTCCTATGAGTAGGAACCCGATACAATAAAATCGATTGAACACAAAGGGTTCCACTGGGCGCAAGTTTAAGAATCTTAACTATTCTGTCAAGGGTGTAGTGTGTTAAAGCTGAGACTAAGTTGTCTATTGACAGCTCCTATTTTATTGACTTTGCCAGCCTATGCGGCCGAAAATTTAGTTTACGGTATTGTATCTGTGGACGTTTTTTACCTATTTGTAGGTATACAAGTGCTGCTGCAATCCAACCAGCGATTGAGTAAGCTTTCCTTTTTAGGTTGGTTCCTAGCAATGCATAATTCTTGGCTGGGCTTCTGCTGGATACTTGCCCACCTCATTGCCAAAGCGTTGACTACCAAACAAAGCCATCAACACCATATACTTTTTGTGATTGCAGGCATAACTCTTCCGTTCATTACCTTAAGCCAAGATTTTTTCATTCAATGCCTGATTTATAGCTTGTCTTTATTTTTGTTACTAACAGACCTTTGCAGAGCTTATCCTAGTACCGGGTTGATATGGTTTTTTATACCATGGATACCATTCATTGTGGGTAATCCGACTTACAAATCTGGTGCAGTGTTCCAGCAAGTTCAGATAATGTTTGAACCTTCCGAGGCCAGCCCCCAAATTTTAAGTCCCTCGAGATTTAATTTCTGGTCAACGCTTAGTAAAGATCCGTTCGAAGTCGCTAGCGGCGTGCCTTCCTCAATATTGATTCCATTAGCGAAAACAAGTCTGACGGAAGACTCTTCAGGACGGATTCGATTTTCAAATCATTTTCGAAAAATTCAACCGGTATTAGTTAAGCATTACCCTTTGTATTTCATCTTTCGTGAGAACAATACCGATTTGTTTCTGGGCTTTCACTCGCTTTTGGATTTTCTGGTACTAGCTGAATCCTCTTCATTAAACCTTGAGAATCCTTCGAAGATACCCCCCGCGGCTGCTTTATTTAGCCAAGTGTTTAACTCCTATAACGTACTCGCAAATTATTGGCGCCAAGAGCAAACTCCCCTTTTAGATATTGCATTTAGAACCTCGAATCCGCCCGTGGACCTAGCTCTGACACACCGCATATTTGATAATTCTATCTGGCAACAATTTGCCCAAGACCCAAATTTGAAAACCATTATTCAAAAACCTCAGTTTTATATTGATGGTGCTCAATGGATGATTGACAGGGGTCAACTGGAAATAGCCCAAAGCCTTATTTTTCAATTAGATCTGATTCCTAATCAAACAGCAGCAAGTCTAATGCTGAGAATCCAATTAGCAGAGTCTAAGGCTGATTACTGGACAGCTTTGAATTATGCCCAACAATACAAAAGATCCTTCAATGACAATCGTATTAATCCGGTTTTGCACCGATTGTTAAAAGTCTGTGAGCAGAACTTCGTTAGCTACGGAAAAGATTTCCCTTATGCTTCTCTGGCAGACTTGTCTCGAACACTTTATGAACAATCTGGGGGTCAGCGCACAAACTTTTTAATGGACTCTCTCAGGTATGAAAGAGAGCTGTTACCCAAAGCTTTCACTGATTCATCGGGCTGTATGAATTGTGCCAGAAAGCAACTTCTTGAAAAACGTAAGCTGGAACAGATCAAATCCCAACTGCAAAATCGGTCGGAGCAAGGAAAGGATCTCCGATCTCCCTCAGAAACCTTGAAGGCACCTGATAACTTAACTGACCATAAACATCCCTGAGTCGAGCTCCTGAGAGAGTCAGCTTTTGCATAGTTCGAGTGATTCCCACGTAACACAAGCGTCGCTCCTCTTCCAGATTTTGACTATCTTCAAGAGAGTTTCTATGAGGAAATAAACCTTCTTCCATACCAACGATAAATACATGGTCGTATTCAAGGCCTTTGGCATTATGCAAGGTCATCATTGTGACATTCTGCTGAGCTTCATCGAGGGCATCAATGCCTGAGATTA
>CAZYUV010000060.1:0-14155 GCA_964650625.1 uncultured bacterium | reverse complement strand
GATGGTGTCGTGTCCAGTAAATTGTTTCGGATTGAACTTGTAGCTCTTCATATAACCTTTCGACCACAGCCACAGATCTGTGATGACCCCCAGTACATCCAATTCCAATGGTAAGCGTACGTCTGCCCTCACGTTCGTAGTCTGGAAGCATTCCCGAAATAAATTGCTGAATTCGACTTAAGGCATTTACATGGTCAGGCTTATCAGTGAAAAGAAACTCTTGAATTTCAGGATCAGTCCCTCTTTTTGATCGCAAATCCTCCATGTAAAAAGGGTTTTCCATAAAGCGAACATCAATTACCAAATCGCAATCATCAGGAGTACCATGTTTAAATCCAAAACTTTTAAGAGCCACATGTAACTGTAAGTCAGACTGATCATCTCTTACAACCGCCAAAATCTTATTATGCAAATTACGGGTCTTTAGAGCTGAGGTATCCAGAACCATATCAGCGTTATCCAGCAAATCTCCCAAAAGTCTTCGCTCTTTTTTAATCGCTTCCAAAAGATTTCCTTTATATAGAGGATGCCTTCGACGCGTTTCTTTGAAACGTTTGACTAGAATATGATCCTCACAATTCAAAAAAATTAAACGAAATGGAATCTTATGAATATCCAAAATTTTGAGCGAGCCAATAATTCTTGAAAATTGCGCACCAGAGCGCATATCAACAGCCAAGGCAACCTTTTGACGGGCCTCTGAAGTCTCTGCAAGAAGTTCAAAAAATTTATCGAAAAGAGCAGCCGGCAAATTATCAACACAATAGAAGCCTGAGTCCTCTAAAGCATTTAGGACCGTACTCTTGCCGGCTCCCGCCATCCCTGTAACCAGATAAAAGATGCGCTGTGTCATTTCAAGTAGTCTATCAGTAGACCTTTGATGTTATCAACTGATGCCGCAATCTCAATATTAGGTTTCTGTTTACCCATCAGTGTTTCTGTTAAAACCTTCAATTCTCGATCAATAACACTCGAAAGATGCAACTGTTTCACTGTCCCAGATTGATCTTCTCCCACGAAATGGCGATTGTTAAAGGCGCCTTGGAACTGCTTTAATATTTGACGAACTTTTTCTCGAAAACGACGCAATGACTCCATATTTTTTTTCAGTGAGAGTTCACGACCTAAAAAATCAACTTCCAATAATGCTGCATCAATCTGTTCGCGGATACTTAGCTCCCCTGAAGAAACGCCATTATCAGAAGGGCTACTACCCAACAGCTTTGAAAATAAACCCCTGCCCAATTGCTTTAAGTCTTTCTTTTGTTTGCGATCTTTTCCCGAAATAGTCGATTTACTAGACTTAGATACCTTTGAATCAATCTTCATTTTATAATCCGAATGACACGTGCATAGATATCATCGTGAATGGCAGGCAAACTACGATCGCCATCCACAAGAAAATACCGATCTTCTTCAGTAGCCAACGTTCTAAATCCTTCTCTAACTAATTTATGGAATTCTCCACCTGCCGACTCTATTCTGTCCAGCCCAGCTTTGCGACCTGCCCTTTCAAGACCTTGAGCCGAATCTATATCAATAATCACAGTAAGATCTGGGTATCGACCCATAATCGCAAATTGATTCATTAATTGTATAGTCTTTACGGGTAATCCTCTACCGTAACCCTGATAGGCAGTGGTAGAGTCTATGAAACGATCACAAAGTACTACGCAACCTTTTGCCAGAGCTGGCAGAATGAGCTTTTGAACATGTTCAGCCCTCGCTGCCAACATCAAAAACAATTCTGTTTCACAACAAATCTGGTCATATTTTTCTGAAAGTAAAATCTTACGCAGTTTGGTAGAAAGTGGTGAGCCTCCGCCTGGCTCAAAGGTTCTCACAACCTCAACACCATCTTTTTTAAGACGCTCCTCGAGTAAACCAATTTGAGTGCTTTTTCCGGCTCCTTCGGGTCCCTCGAAGGTTATTAAGGTTCCCAAGGTCATACGATCCTTTGTAAAAGCTCCACAACCTTATGAAAATTTTCGACACTTACCGGACCTTCAATGCATTTCAAAAAATAATGGTAGGCTTTACGCATATCACCCTGTTGATACCAATATTGCCCCAGTGGCAAATTAGCCTCTTCTAATTCTGGGTTCATAGTAATAGCTTTCAACAAATGCTTATGTCCCTCATGAACGTCCTGTTCGCATTCGATGCATATTTTACCTAATGAATAAGATAGAGAATCATGATTAGGGTGTTCACTTAAGCCTTTTTCAAGTAGAGTTCGCTGTTTAGAATAGACATGTGTAACCTCTCGCGAGTTCATAGAAGCCGCAAACAATGGAACTTTCAAGGCTTGAATTATAAAATCTGGATGATTCTCTGATTGTCTGAGCGCTCTCTGAAAAGCCTTGCTACATTTCGAATACATTTCCTGTGATTGCATCACTATACCGAAGTGATAGAGGGCTAAGGCCATATCCAAAGTCACCAGTGCATCATCGCTATGATTTTGACATTCATATTGATAACTTTTAAGTATTTGAAGGGCTTCATCATGATTGCCCCCAGCCCTTTTCCAGCGAGCAACTTCTAACTGTAAAGATAAGTCCCTCAAAACCAACGCATGCGGATTATCGCGAATATAATCCAAAGATGTTTGATAACCCTCATCTAAATACCCGCAACGCATAAGCTCTCGAAGATATAATTCACGAGATCGCAAGCTTTGATCGTGACGCACCCAATCTCTTAAAATCCCTAAGAGCTCGGTATAGTCATAATCCATGAGGTATACCATATATAGTCCTTGATAAGCTTGTGGAAAGTAGCGCAAAAACTCTTTATCAGATAATACTAAATTAAAACCTTCCCTTGCCCTAAAGGTCCACATGCTGGAATCAAGTAAATGGGAACCTAAATACAGATAATTGTAGGAGCTTCGCAGAAATACTAGCGGATCGCTGGTATCACGAGCCTTATCTTGCCAATGCACTAAAATTCCCTCAAAAAAGTCTACGTCAAAACTTTTATCTGTAAGTAAATGCCTTAGAGTTCTAACATGTTGAAGTTGTAAACGAACATCATCGGAATGGTCATCCAACAGTTTTGTTCCCAACTCATTACCTTTTTCGAAATCATTGTGTGTGAAAGCCAAATGAATGCGACGACCATCCAGTTCAATAGACTTCTCGGGTTCTGACAGATTTCGAGCGCGTTCCAATGCCTGTAGAGCCTCTACATAAAAACCTTCAACACCTGCTAATGTGCCCCACTGCTCCAACCAATCTACATTATCAGGGACTCTTTCATTAAGATTTCTAAATAATTCCAAAGCCACCTTAAAATTGCCCGCTGCCAGTGATTTACTAGCCTCCTTGAAGCATTTATATGTCTCTCTATAAGAACGATCTTTATCAATTAAACCTTTAACATACTCCTGTAAATCACGACTCGGAAAATTACCTTGAATAGACCTGAACCACTGAATAGCCTGTGCGTGACGACCTAATCTAACTAGAATCTCGCCTTTGAGCATGCACCATTCTTCACGAGGCTCCTCTAATTTCAAGGCTTGTTCAATTGCATCAAGCGCTTTTGCTGGTCGATCAGCGAAATACAACCTACATAATCTGTAGTGTAAATCCGCTTCTCGAGGAAACATTCTGCGACCATCTTCAAGCATATCCTCTAAGACCTCGAAGTCGCCACGCTCACGATTGAATTCAGCCCACTCAATATAAATTGAGTAGCTCGACTCCATCTCGAAAAGTTTCTTATAACCATCCTGTACTTCATCCCATAATTTCAATTTCGAATTGAGTAAAATCCACTTCCGCTGAACGGATTCATCACTATCATACCGGCGGATATAAGTTTGAAGTAATTCTGTGGCTTTATCATAACGATGCTCACCAATTAAGCAGTCCACAAGCATACTGATTTTACGTTGCCCTAAATCATCGTGGTCAGGAAGTAGCGACAATAGTTGCATCGCTTGAGGATACAACTCTTCTCTAACGTATACCTCAGCCAGTTGAACCCTGACCTGTAGATCATCGGGATCTATTTTTTGCACCTGCTTCAGATTTTCTATGACCTTGCCTGTCTGACCTGAATCCGAATAACAGCTGGCTAAGTGTAAGAAAATCTCTTTACTATGACTTGCCACCAATTTAGCTCTTTCTAAAATGCCTATCGCTTTATCATAATCCTTAAGGTGCATCAAAAGCTGGCTAAACTCTAACAAAGCTATCTTAGACAGTGGGTCTATCTTGAGGGTTTTTTCAAAAAACTTGCTTGCATTCTCCCATTGCTCCAATTGAACATACAAACGCGCAATCCGAACTGTTAACTGTTCATTTCTAGGGTGATGAAGACATAAAATCCTCAATTCATCAACGGCTTCACTTAACTGATCATTTCTCAAGTAATGGGCAACTATTTGAGTTCCTATATTTAAATCGCCAGGCTGCAGACTTTTGTGCAAAATAAGCGTTTCCAAATCTGTTACAGGGGCATTTTGCAACCTGATTGAACCTTGAGGTAATTCATCGGATAAGCCACTTTGAGAAGTCGCTTTTCTATTCTTAGCATTAATCTTTATCGCATTTATAGGCGAATCCGCACCCATCTCCGTTTCGAGCTTTAATGCTTTGAGTGCTGCTAAACGCTCATTCTCTTCAATAGAAGGAATGCCATCTCCTCCACTCTCAACGATTTTCTGCTTTGACTCAGGGTTTAGTGCCATACTTAATGAAAACTCCGCAATCCGAAAATTCTATTGACGACAAATTAATCAATAAAATCATAAAAATTGTTAGCCTTGGTGAGTGTAATGGATTTCAAGTTCTGGCACAAGCATCATCAGTTAGTTTTGAAATACATTTCTAGCACGCCTGGTAAAGAATCTAAAATTAAGTAAGTCTGTACTGGTTCATCAGCACCTTTCACCAAGATGGGGTCCATTTTCTGATATTCTACAAAATCCTTCACATCCACAAAAGTCGATTCATGAATCAGAATCCCGTCGTGTGGAGCTTTAGACTCAATTCTAGAAGCCATATTTACCGGATCACCAAACACATCCCCTTCTTTCATAAACACCTTACCGGTATTCAATCCGATCCTTGTATGAAGTTGCTCACTTTCAACCCGTTTTTGATTATATTCTTGTAATTTCTTTTGAATTTCCAAGCTAGCCAAAACTCCATCAATAGGTTGCTCGAAGGTGTACATAAAGCAATCCCCTATTTTCTTAACCAAATTGCCACTGAATTTTTCACCTATGGGCTGGATAATTTTGGCAAAGTTATCTAGTAAAAGCATTATCTCAGCAATGTCTGTATCACGACTCCGTTCTGTATACCCTGCGATATCAATAAAGAAGACAGTCAACTCCTGCATACTCTGCTCCATCTGATACCTGATTTTATTATCCATACGATTGGAGCGCATTTGTTGAAAAAGACCTTCTAAACGCTCCAACTCTTCATCATCTGTAATCTTCAGTGCTTCATTAACATTGGAAAGACGCTCACCCGTCAATTGAAATATTAACTCATCCTGTAATTCAGGGTTTTGCACTGCGCATTCTGCGTGATCGAAAAATGATAAAAATTGTTGATGGACCCGAAATGATTCAATCTCAAGAACCTTAAAAATGCTTCTCCAGTTACTCCAGAGTCCTGCCATCGCAAAATAACTGACCGCCTTCGCGACCTCACTCTCATTCTCAGAATCTAAAGATTGCTGCAAAATAACACTACCTTGTTTCTCATTTAACTGATGAAGAACGTAACCAATATCACACATAAATTCTTGATTAGTCTCTTTAAGACACCCATACAATAGATCCGAAAGTATTTCTTTGTTTTGAGACTCTTCATCAAGTCTAAAACCTACATATGCACTAAGAATAAGTTCTACCAAGTTAGCGCTTAGGACATAATCCAAAGTCTTTAAGTCGGTGTGAAATGCATCAAGAGCTGCGACAGAACCAGAGCTTAATAACAACTTTCGAACTCTATGAATCAAGCCTTCAGATAAAGATCCATAACGAAGCTTTTGCATCTGAAATAAAATTCTAACCCATTCAGAATCACGTATTTCAGGCATTTTTTCTAAGAGTAGGATATACACCTCAAGGAACTCTGGAGAGTAAGAACTTTTAGTACTTATCTTACTTTTTGCAAAAGAAATATGATCTGCTTCTATATTTGGTAGTTGAGTAAAAAGTTCTAATTGTTGAGTTGGCATTAAATTAGGTAATTGCTCAAAAACAAACTGTAAACCTTGAACACTTCCATTTTTAACCAAAGCGCGTAGGATTTCACGAGCCAATTTACCATCATCATCCATATTAAAAACTAGTTCATAAATAGGAATCAATATTTTGCAACACCGATCTGAGAACACATCTGGCGCAATGGAAACCAAAAAACTTATATTATCTGAAAGGTTATCGGTACTATCTTCAAATTTAATTTTTCCACATTCAATTGCCAGAGAAGATCTTGTTCGGACATCCTCCGACATTATTAACTTTATAACGGGACTCAAAAGTTTCTTTTGGCGAAGATTAAGACTTGGCTGAAGTTTTTTGAGTATAGAAAGCAAAAGATTACGACGCTGCTCCTGAGGAGGATTAGTTTTTAAGAACTGAATCACCACAGTTAATAAATTGGAGTTACCCACACTCTCAAAAAACTCTACAAAATCTTTTCTGGGTACATCCCCTATTTTTTTCGCTCGATTTCTCAACTTATCCTCTAAAGTTTTGCGAGCATTAAGCATTAATCTTTCTAGAGTTGAAGACAGTCCCTTGCGGCTATCTGTAGATTGACTCAGATGAATTATTCGATCATGAATTAATTTACGCCTTTGAGACTTTAGTTCAGGATCATTATTAGCAACCAGCAGAAGTGAATTGATAATTTTCACCAGAAAGCCATCATGACCCTCCTTTATTGCTTCAAGAGTATTTAATACAAATCTTTGCTCTAAGTTGTCTGAAGAGCGACTTAGACTAATCAACTTTTCACATATTTTTGCATAAGATGGCTGTGATTTGACGCCCGGACTATAAATTTCAAACATGGCTTGATGTAGCGCTACGGATAATTCACCTAAAGGCTGCGTAACATGCCTTGAATGATCGTACAACTCTACAAATTTTGCTTCATCCTTAAGCCCCACTAGGCATCTAAGTACTTGACATGCAAATAATTCATCATCTTCAATTTTGGAAAAATCTTGCCATAAACTAAGTAGATGCTCAAAATCCTGAGCAATCGCCAAGGCTTCAATCGCTTGCGAACGAACGTCAAGACGTGACTCCTCATAACCGGATTTACCACGTATAAACTGTAGTAAGTCTGGTTCTAAACGCGCCACCGAGCCTGCAGCCAGTAAAACTTTCATTCTCAGAATATCTGATTTCTCTGATCGATAACAATTTTCGAGCATGCTCGAATAAACCGTATCTGGATTGATTCTGATAAAATCTAAAATCTTTGCTTTGACATCATCTGGAGAGTTTTTATACAGAGACTGTAGCTCAACGTGAACACCTTCGACCTGGGAGTTTCCAAGTACTCTCAGAGCCGAGATCACTACACTTTTTTCAGAGTGAAACAAATGTTTTTTGATAGCATCAAACAAGTCGATGTCACGCTGCTCAACCAGCTTATGTATGGTTAAGATCGCGCGCTTATTATTCATTTAAATCCTTTGAAGCTTCTCTTTGGAAAAACTTCCTTAGCTGTTGGGCATACAGTATAATCTTAACCATGGATGAACTGTTCTTATTATACGCGGTGTGCTTATTAGGAGGCTCGGCGCTATTCATGTATTACTACCCAATTTATACCATAGCAGTACTTGCTGCAACTTTAGGATTGAGCTGGCGCTGGTGGTCTTCATATCAAGCAAAATTATCTTATCAAGAAGAAGAGAAGCGACGTTTAGAATTAATTGGAAATCATTCTGACTTACAATTGGTATACGTCCCCGATTTTGAAAAAAACATTCAAGATAGAATTTTGAAACTTAAGAAAGATCTAAAGAAAAAAGATCAAAATCAAGTTCTACTGATGCTTGAATCAATAGAAACAATGTTGGAAGAGCGTATTATTCCTAGAAAAAGTAGTCTCCAAGAAACTTTAGACAGATACATACATACCAATCACTTAGTGCTTAAAGAAGAACTTAAACACGAACGAGAGAAATTTAACAATAGTAATGATCCTGAGATGAGCACCGTGATTCAACAGACCATAAAAAATCTTGAAGAAAAACAACGAATTTTAGAAGATTCAAAAAAAGAGTTAATCTTCTTCTACAGTCAACTAAAAAACATTCTCCAGCAATTAGAAAATATGAGTTTAAAATCCTCTTTACTGGAAGATGATAATCAACTTTTTCTCGACCTAAAACAAGACATAAACGAAGCATTCGAGGGGTTTTCGGATGCCAATTCGCTGTTGGATGACATCTCTAAATTATAGCTTCTTAAGCTAGCTTTGAAGGTGTATAAAATCTTACGAAGGTTATCGCAAGAACAACAATCACAGTGGCAATAAGCCAATGTTGAAACAACTGTACCAAAAACCAAAAAGGCAATAAAAACGTTACGCCAATACATCGTAAAACACTGCTTGACTCTATATTTTTCGCAATAGAGGGTGAATAATTGTAATACCATCGCACAATTGATTCACCCAATCTTGACTTCAATAACACCTCATCACGGAACCAAATAAAATCCTTAACACAAGGATGCTCAATAGAGCCAAAACTAGCAGTTGCAATAAAACAACCGCCGCCGCCTCCACCCTGTGTAGTGATAGTGGGTTGTACAATTGTGGACACTGAAGCCTGTTTTTGCAGTCGCACAATCAATTGCTCATCATCATCACCTTTGTTAACTATTAGTAAACTCTGGCTAGATTTTGGAGGAATAGTAATTGATTGATCAATTTGTTCGATTGTCTTTTGTACCGCCATCCTAATTGATTCACGGTAGAGAACTGTATATTCATTTGGGTCTAAAGACGCTAGCTTCAAAATAGCTGCGTTTCCTTGACTACCAATTGCAAAGCGCTCAGACACTCTACCTTCATTTAACAAATGGAAGGAAAGTACTATAGAAACATCAAAGGGATTAGTGATAGTAAGAATTTTGTCCAATCGACCAGAAACTGTAATGACCTCATTGACCTCGGTTTCAGTCAATAAACTTGTCTGAGTCGCGATCGTTTGAGTCTCAGGCTCAAGATTAACAATTGGGTCGGGAGGCTGGACCACTACGGGCGGCTGATTAGCCTCCTCTTCAGACTCCGCACAATCAGTTGTAACAGAGATAGCATCGCAAGGGCTTAAATGCACCTGGTCTACCCATAAATTGAGAGTAAATGGCTTACCGCCACCCACATCATCTATGCTCTCTTTTAATATCCCTGTACGATTTTCAAAAACTACTGCCAACGTGGTACTACGTGTAAAATCAATCGTTTTAAAAGAAAATGTATATTCTCTGAAAGCCAGTGGATCATTCGCAGCGAGCGCTTTCTCTTCCCAAATGGTTTGATACTCTGCAAAGCCTTTCACCCCTGAAGTATCAAAAATAGCTTTTCTAGAATCAGTGGTATACGGGTCGAAATGAGGACTGAATAATTCTTGACGAAAATTATAATTCTTATCATGAAGGGTATAGTTGTTTGTAATCTTGGATTTTGAAAAAGCAGCTTGCGAATCGTTAAATTTCACATTGGTTGTTTGCAAACCTTGAAACACTATTACATCAGTGGCAATTCGCTCGTCTGGAGAGCTACTAGAAACCTTATAAGTAGTCGTCCCAAAACGAGGGGCTGAATCACTTGTCGCCAACTTACGACTCTTAATTGTAATTGGAGTCTGATCAACTATCCCATCTAATAAATCACCGGTATCATCAAATCGAAAATTTAAATCAGATATTGCAGCTCTTTTATTTTCTAATTTAACAAAACCTAATGAATATGTGGTTAAGTTAAGACTGACTTGAGAAAGAACATTCTGTTCAACTTCTTGATCATCTCCCTCATTATCTTCTTCTTGGTCATTAGCGCCTTCGTCGGGTTCCGCTGCTTCTTCAGCTTCACCCCCTTCGTCAGCTTCGCCCCCGGCATTAGCTTCCGCTCCGCCTCCGGCTCCGCCTCCGGCATCATCAGCATCCTCACCGGCGCCCAAAACATCTTTTACAACGCGAACAAAATTCATCCCTTTACGAGTTCCAGTCGTTAAATTGGGATCAAGACCGGCGTAAATAGTATCTAAATCACCAAAATTAAAGTTACGTATCTGAAAACTACTGCGAGGACTTGTAGATGCACTGGCCTCATCCATGAATAAGGCCGCCCCCATATCAAAATAATAATCTTCAAAGGTCCTGTCATCAACACTGATGACATTTTTTAAAATTTGATTAATCGCACAAACTTTATCTACTGGAGTGACACCTGGGGTCGTATCACAGATTAAATTGGAGTCTATTAATTTGGGGTCCAAGGCATCATTTACGTGAAAAGTACGTACCTCACTTATCAATAATTGCTGTATAAATTCATCGCCTTTTGAAGGCTGTACAAATTCCAACTGTTCCCAAATATAAAGCAAAGTTAAGAATCCTAGCCCTGTAGCGGCATCCTCCCGACTGATATGCTTCTCTAGAGCATTTAAATAGGCATTTTGCTGGGCTTCATCTCGGTCTTCACCGATTTGAAAACGTAAACCAGTAGGGCCTAAATCACGATAGAATAAGCTGGGAAGATCTGGTAGATAAAAGCTAGACGCATTCACAAAACTGTTGTGATGGAATAGTAACCTAAGGACCGGAAAAACAGTGTTCTGCACAGTAAGATCCAGAGCTATATTGCTTGCAGAATCACAAACTCCTTGATCGAAGTCAGTTACAGCTGCGCAGGTATTAAATACAGGCCTGTCCGTACCAGAAATAGATATGCCTTTACCAACGCCCACTCGACCCACTGATAATTCGGCAGAGCCTCCTACTCGGGTTGATCGATAGGCCATAAAATAACCCAATGCATCCTTCAACCAGCCGTATTCATCGAAAATAACACCTGAACCTAACAAATCACTATTCGAATACGAATTATGAGCTTGGAAATTCATCAATTCATGTAAATACCGAGCGAAATTTTGATAAAAGAAAACTTCATTTCCGTAAAGCTTCTTGGTCTTAACTTCGACAGTATCATCTACTAGAGGAGGTGCTTGAGTCATTGTGGGATCCCAAAAACCTAAATCTAGGTATATAATATTTCCATAGTTACTTAGGGTGTTAATACTGGATAAACCATTAGTGCGAAGCTGATCCACAAAGTTAAAATATCCCGAGCGAGCATTTACAATTGAATCTGCCCCATCATTGATATCATACAAGAAGACGTTTAAGACGATCCTTTCCTCTTGGTTCGAATATGGTATCTCAGGGTAAACTAAATCCGCTTGATCGGATGTTGTTACAGAACCTACCGACTCCATTGCCACCCGAATCATTTCTACCATTGTTCCTGCAATTTGATTCAATTTGGTGGATCTAAACTGAGTTGCCGGATCATCATTCTGAAATACCACGGATGCCGAACTAAGCGTAAGCAAACAGAATAGAACTACGAAGTGTTTCAAAACTAACATTCGCGACCCTTCCACATTCCAAGGCAGGCCAATATGAGAATAAATGTACAGATCATTGGGTTCAGCATAATCAAGGCAAAAATGACTAACGGCAAAAGCAATAGCTGACCTAGTAATTGAAGACTCTTGGACGATGAAATAATTTTTGCAAGTGCGGGAGAGTTTAGATAATACCAAGCAACAACATTTTGCCCCACAGTATTGCTAAGTAAATATTTATCCCTGAAGAGACATAAAATTTCAACAAACGGATGCTTGTAATTTCCAAATGAAGCTGATGCAATAAAGCAGCCACCCGCTCCGCCACCGGCTAATTTCTCGAGTTCCTCTTGAGATAAAGCTGTAGAACTACTCTCCACTGTAGATGGAGAATCTAAAATAGGAAATAAGCTTGAATCAACAACATCGTATGTTAGTGAAACGGTCACCGGAATAGTATTTTCGTTCATGAATATAATTTGTGTACTACTATTACCACTTAGTAGTAAAAATCTTTCCCCAGTTACAGGAATCAAAGAATTTACTGATAATTTAGTTTCATTATGAAAGTCCATAGTTATAGCAGTAGTAACAATATTATTCGGCAAAGATAGTCTCAAAGTGGAAGAAGAGTTATTCGAAAACGGTAAAGAGAAGACTCCACTAGCCGAAAAACTTAAATCAATTGTTCCGCTAACCCCAGTAGATAAAACCGTACTAACTTGCTCTGGACTCAAAACGATTGCACTAGTATTCGCACCGAATTCTCCACTAGAATTTGGTTCTAGAACTTGAGGAGAGGGGTTACTCAGATCACTACGCACTAATTGAGTGAGAAAGTCTTTGGTTTGATTATCAAGATTTATGATTAGAGCTTGCTTCTCAACACCGGGCAGCAACAGCTCTTTCAAGTCCTCAATAGTCAGCTGTTTTTCTACGTAAGAATTACCATTTACATCTTCTCGAAGCAGATAAATCTTACTTTGTCCCAAACCTGAAGGGATTATCATCTGAATTTCATATTGATCCGCACTAGATGTATTTTGAACACGCTTGACATCGACTCCAAAGGAAGTAAGGCGTGAAATAAATGAACTGGGTAAGGTATTCGCTAAATCATAATTAACAAAACTGAACCGAGATAGGTTAATAGCCGGTGTTATATATTGATTCTCTGTAGTTCTAACCACCAATGAAAGAACAAAGTTTACATACAAATCCTCGAAAGAACCTAAATTATATTGATTTAGAACTATCTGCAAACCTTCTAAACCATCTTTTGATTGAATCATTAGATCACGGAAAAAGCGATCTCCGTCGGTAACTCTGGTTTGAAAGCTACCTCCAGCTTTATGAAATAGATTAGTGAAAAAAAGATAATGAAAGCTACGAAAAGCGGGCCCATCGGAATTATCCCTAGGATCCCTAGGGTTTGAAAAAACTCTCACTCTATTAATATTTTGTTGGGCTAACTCATACTCCGGATACATAGAAGAGATATTCTGAAAGTAGTCATCTAGCTCATCTATACCTTGATTTGGAGCATCAATAATCCTTGATAAGGAATTAGGGAATACTTCTTGATTTAGAAAGCGATAGACCATCATCTGGGCAATTCCCTCTCTAATCCACTCTTCTTCCGTTGAATCTTTTTGAAACTGAGCCAAACGTGATAAAGCTCGTACCAATTCGATGTAAGTTCGACGCTTGGAAACTCCCGAATATAAAGATGAACCAAGCGTTCCTGGGTTAACATCTAAATAAATCAAGTTCATTCCATTCAAACCAGATGTCAGATTTTGATCATTAGAATCAAAAGATGCCCCAATAAAAGATCCCGAATCTTGAAAACCGTCCTCCATATCCAACATCAAAATATTTAAACCAGGAGATGGACTATTATTGACCTCAGTTAAATTAAAAAAACTACCCTCGAGCTTGGGCATAAGAACTCTAGTAACCCAGTCCGCAAACTCATCAACCACAAACTGTCGATCAGAAGGCGTAGCTAGATTTAGTCCGTTCATCTGTTGAGTATTCCATACTGAATCTTCTACCCAAAACGTCAGTTCTAGTCCTGGCCTTACTGTGGTAGCCGCTCGAACTGTTGCGGTCACTGTTTTTACGGTTGCCAAGGGCTGTGTTACTACATCAAAATCGTGCACTGAACCAACCGGTAAAGCTGATACCGGCTGTAAAACTGTAATCATAAATATGATCACTAATACAAAACGAAGACAAATTTCCACTTCTCTTTCCCATCGAACAAATAGCTTACAAAGCTAACCTTTTTTGTGCTCTATAAGTTTTAGAACGGAAGAAATTGAACTTACTTAAGGTTTAGTTAATTCTAGATAGGAAAAGTTTGAGATTTATAGGTCTAAGATTTTCTACCTAGAATTCATTACAGGTTTTAAAGTCAGTGTCTAGAATTCCTGGGGAGCCCAAGCGGTAAAATTAGAAGCAAGGCCAATACCCAATGAAATTGATAAACAAAACCCATTAAGATTACTAACGGCATTAG
>CAZYUV010000059.1:0-14255 GCA_964650625.1 uncultured bacterium | reverse complement strand
CTTCACCCGTGGCAAGACCTATACGTGTATGTACTTTCTGAGACTCGTGTTTGTATTCATTATAAGTAGACATACTACGTTTTACATCTAAACTGAACAGAATGGCATTCATTGGATTTTGAAAAGTGTACATGAAACAGTCACCGATTTTTTTTATAAGAACACCATCATGGGTATCTCCAATAGGCTTGATAATCTGTTCGAAATCTTCCAGCATAGACATTAACTCGTCGATACTTGAAGTCGCTGTTCTGGTTGTATATCCAACAATATCAATAAAGAAAACCGTTAACTCCTGCATATCTTTTTGACGAGCAAATTGGCGTTTTGCGGAACCCCTTTGAGTCTTTAAATTGTTTAATATGTCTTCCAAATGCTTACGTTCAGCTGGAGCCAACTCCTCAAAACTATCTGCATCAAATTTTTCTCCCTCAACAGTTTGCAGAACTAATTGCATTAATTCTCGCTGAGAGAATTCCTTATAATCTACTTCAAAAAATGAGGTAGCTGCCTTTTGAAGTAAGAAGTCATCCGAAAAAACTAATTTGAATATTGTTTTCCATTTAGCTCCTAGCTTAAAGTTACGACAATATTTCACGGCTTTTTTTATTACAGCGGAGTGTTCTGGGCCTAAACACTGATACATTAAAATTTTGCCGTATTCATCTTGAAGTTCGAGAAGCATTGCAGCTAAATCAGGAAGATATAATTCGTTTTCATCTTTAATTAACTTATACACAAATTCACTAAGAACTTTTCGACGAAATTTATTTTTAACCTCGTCATCTTGGACTTTCAATATTTTCCACAGGGCTTTTAAGTCTGTATCTTCCAAAATATAATTTTTCTTAGTAATTCGTTCTAAAAAATACTCCTGCGAAGAGGAAGCACAAAAATCTACCATCAATTCAGTTAATTGGATTTCCCACCCTGAAGGTAATTCACCAAATTCACCCATCAAAGCTTTACTCAGTATTATTGACCATTCCGTATCTTGAAAATTGTCTAAAGCTTGTAACCAGGAAAACAAACAATGTAGATGAGTTTTATTAATTTGGTTGTTTTTATAGAAAATTTCTTTGGCTGCGTTTGTTTGTCGAGTAGAAATATGTGGTAATTTTTCAAACAATTTTCTTATGTTTGATTCATCTAACTCAAAGATATGTTTAAAGCTGAAAAGGGTAGCATTACTGTCATCAGATACTAAAAATGCCCTCAATAATTTTAATCGAATACCTTTAGTTCGATTCATAGTCATAAGACATTCATACAAATCTCTAAACACTTTATAGTCACATTCTTGTATCATTCCTGCATATTTGAGCTGAAAATCTAATCTCATAAGTAGACGATCTAATGCCAAACGAAAGTCTATTTTGGAAAACTCTATTGCTAAGCTTGACCGATTGCGTGCAGGATGATTTGCAGCAACGTATTGCAATACAGAAGTGACTCGTTTTTTCTGCGTTTTACCGAAACTAGGTAACATTTGTTTGATTAAAGTAACCAATGCAACACGAGTTTTAGGATTCTCTGTACTAGACTTGAGGTAAGCTTGAAATAAGTCACAAAGCTTCTGATGCCCTAAATTCTCGAAAAATTCTAAAATATCGTTGCGTTGCTCTCCATCGGATTTCGAACGACGGTCTTTTATCAGATTTTGTTGATGCTTTAATTCACCTAAATTTGTTTTAATTGCTGCAGAAAGAGCTGCTTTTATTGAATATCCATATTTTTGAATATCTATTAACAAATAAATATTTTCAAATGCTTCTCTATGAATATTGTCAATGCGCGTACTGAAGGATTTATTACGTAATAAAGTTGCCAAAATTTGAATTAAAAAATCCTGATCACGAGGGCTTATAAACTTAGAAATTCGAAGTACGAACTCAGCGTCATCGATGGTTTCAGTAGTACAATGATGAAGAACCAACCTCTTGACTCGTTCTACTGATTCTTTAAAAGCATCTGATCCATCATAAGTACCAAAAAGACCAATGATTAAATTTGAACCCAATTCACTAAGTGGGTTTTCGAGACTTTGATATTGAGCATAAAGTCTTTTATACGTTGGTCCATGAGGAACTTCACGAAAACGCTGAAGTACATAACTAAAACGCCAATCAAAATTGGCCCTCGGGATCAGCTCTACTATCATTTTCGCAAGAAAATCGTAATCTCCAGCTTGGAAAAGACTCTCTATAGCCGCCTCTCCCGCTATATCCTGCTTGATACCTACACTAACTCTTTCTTGTAATATTTCAACCAACTCATGTTCCCCCCGTGTGGCTAATGCCCCTATAGCTTGTAAAGCCTTCACCAATACTTCTACTTTAGATTCTTCGAAAAGTACTTCTAGAAGAAATGATTTGTATTCAAGACGAGGTCTATGCCGGATATTAGTAAGAATACATAACTGAATTTTTTGGCTGCTATCCCAATAAATTTTTTGATAATGTTCAGCTAAACCAGGAAGAGTCAATTTCCTAATACATAAAAGTGCTGAGTAAACAACTTTTTCATCCGTGTGGTACAAGTGTTTCACTAAAGCCTTGTCAAGCTTCAGTTCTCTAGCCCTGATGAGCTTATGTGCCCCTAATATCTCATTGGTTTCTATTTTTTTTGACATTGGTGTTAACTATTAAAAAGCTCGATAATTCCATTGTGAAATCGATACTGATCCCTATCTATATAAACAATTCTAAAAGCTAGATTGACAATTATTAATAAAAACTTACCTTAGCGTCAACATTTACTAGCTTATTCGGATGTCGTCAATTACAACATATGGCGATTCTGTATAATGAGAACAACCATAGCGGCGCGATTCTTTAGAAAGACCTATCAGTTTGTCACCTAAAGCTTCGTAAAAATTAAAGCCCAGCGATCGATTTTTAATACGACCCTGGATTTCTCCATTTTCCACCCAAAACCCAGATTGTATTGTCCCATTCAAATCTCCCTGTAAAATATTACCCATTACAAGGTCACCAGACATAACAAGGTATATACCAGAATCCATTTCTTTGAGGAGTTCTTTGAAGGTTTTCGAGCCACTCTTAAGCGTCAAATCAGCGAACCATTTACCATTAAAATTACTACTCGTAGTTTTTTTATTGAGAGTTTTCGATATTTGAGGTGCTACTGGAATGAAGTTTAATACACCGTCTTTGATAATCAAACGAGTCTCGCTAGAGTACCCATTAAAATCCATGGGAAAATGCTGACCACTTTGACTTAATTCAATTGCTTCATTTAAAACTTTATATCCAATCTTATTAAGAAGAGGAGATGAACCGTTTTCTAAATTTACGGAACTGAATGCCGTATGTATTACCTCAAATAAACTTTGTTGAACTAATTGTGGGTGAAACATTACAGGATAGTTACCAGATTCAATTTCAATTAAATTCTGAGTCATCTCAAGGTGCCATAACAATTCATCAGAAAACTCATCAACTTGTTCAAGGCTATTGATCGGTTCATTTAAGCTAGAAGAAAAAAATAAAATATTATCTTCGTCACAACCCGTTACAAGACTGGATATTGAAAAACTATGAAGCGGGAATTCAAATTCTGAACCTGAGGAAGTTTTAAGGCCTAAGTTTTGGGAGGATTTTGAAATTTTCACATCACAAGCTAAATCTCCATGTCTCTCTATAACCTTTTCGACACAAGTCTGGCCCATACGGATCATCGAATTCAAATCTAGATTTTCTAGATATGAATTAGTCGCCGTTGAATAAACTCTTGGTTCAAGGTCTTGTTTAAGTTCATAATCAATAGATTGACCATGTGGAATCAGTGCATTTGCCTGATCGATCATAGTGTCAAATTTGGTTTCCTGCTCCCCATTAATATTTACTGAGCGATTGTTCTCTGCATATCTTAATACTTTGCTGAAACGATTCTGATAATCACAGTTCTTCAATTGATTTTTTTCAAAAGAAATTGACTGAGAATGGCTTTCTATCTCCAATAGTTGATAACTGGAATTCAAGCTAAACCTCCAACAGTAACTCTTTGTATTCTAATCCGTGGTGCACTCATGCCAACCGGTAAAGGAAACTGATCAAATTTTCCACATCCTCCATTTTCACCGCTGGCCGCCAATGTACCAAAATCGTCTAATCCAGTTATTCCATCAATTTCATTTAATGTTTTAAATAGGTTACCGCTAATACTAAAACTTTTAACTGGCTCACTCAGTTTTCCATTACGAATTCGGTATCCACCAGCAGGAATAAATGAAAAATTCTCTCCCCCATGCCCACCATGCATACCGACTGCATAGACTCCATCATTAATACCATCAAGTAAATTTTCAAAAGATTCCTCACCTGGCGCAATACAAGTATTACGCATTCGTACGATCGGTGGAAACCAATATCCTACCGCTCTAGCGTTTCCAGTAACGGGCTCACTAAAATCAGCTGCTGTTTCTCGATTATGTAGACGGCCCACCAGCGTACCATTTTGAATTAGTTTTGTATGACGACTAGCTACGCCTTCATCATCGTATTTCATACTGCCTGAATAGTCGCTGATCAACCCGGTATCATAAATATTTAGGCATTGTCGACCAAATTGTCTACCTAAACGTAATGTTTCCCGACCCCCAGGACTACTAGCAAAAAGATCTGCCTCTGAAGTATGCCCGAACGATTCATGAGCCAATGTGCCAGCCAATACAGAATCTAAGATAACTGGAAATTCTCCTGCATTCATCTGCTTGGCATCAGAAAAAAGAACTGCTTCAGCGCATACTTCATTTATTAAATTTTCTCTATTAAGAATAAAATCCGCGTCACGGGCACTATTTAGAATTCGCATCATCATTGTCGGAATTCCATTCTGAATAGCTATAGCCACAAAAGTAAGATCCATTGCTAGATTTTCCTGACTTACAAAACTTCCTTCTGAATTCGCAAAAACTCGTCCTTTAAATTCTTCGGTATATGTAATTCTGCATGCCTTTAGGCGTTCTGAAGGATAACGCTTAAAACAGGCTAAATAATCTTCAAAAATATCAAGTTTATTAGCTAAAGTTCGTTTTCGAGGGTCTTTTAACAAGTTTAGGGCTACATACTCCTTAATTACAGGTACTTCTGCTAAGTTCGTTTTTCCTTTGCCTAGAAGTTTTGCAGACTCTATAGCCTCCGAAGCACTCAAGTTAATATTAGATAAATCCGTGAAGGAACTGAATCCCCAGCCCCCATTAATGCATGCTCTAACACATCCACCTATTTTTTCGTCCTGACCTAAGCGTTTTATGCCTTTTTCATTATAATTTATGCTCAATCGACGAGTTTCTTCTAATCTAATTTCCATGTAATCTGATTGATTATTAAAGTTTCTAATAGTCTCCCTTATGCGGTCCATTAATTTGGATTCAAAAATCTTCATAAGGCCCCCTTCCTCTCGATTTCCTGCCGAATTTTTAATGCAGCTTCACGATATTTTTCATCGTAATTTGATTGCATTGCTTCTAATAAAACATTCAAATCATCATCATGGAATTGAAATAATCCATCCAATATGACGTCTCTTAAAGCCTGGTCCCGATGTAACACAAAGAGTCCCACAATAGCTAAACTAGCCTGATCACCCTTTTCTAACAATTTTGCAATCACGTCTAACTGATCTTTGACCGCACTTTTGTTTAAACCATCAAGGGCTATACTTTCATAGAAATGACTAGTCAAGTCATCATGATCCTCATTTATATTATGAGATGCATCGTTTACTTCACTGATAGCAATATTCAGAGCATCTCGCAAACGTTCATCTTCACAAAATTGAAGTTTTTGCCATAGATTAAATAGTCGATCCGAGGCCTGTGAATTAACCACTTTATCTATCCATTTTAATTCAAACTCTAAATCAGTTTGATTTAATTTTAAGAAATTAACATTGTGAGTACCATTATTCTCAATTGATATTTTCTTTTCTTTTAGAAAATTTTGTATACGCTTTTTTATGACTGCTATTTCAGAATTCGTAGAGATGGCACTTAAGTTTGGAAAGACAGCTTTCCAAAATAAATCGAAATCCATGGGCTTTCGGTCAGGTTGATTGCATATCTCTTTGGCTTCTAGTTTAACTTGCTCAAAAATTTTCGCATTTAATACTAAATTAGGACTTAATCTCTGCCAAATACGATAGTCTAAATAATCCTTTAATCCTTGATCAAATAATAAAACAAAAGTGTTTTTAAGTATCAAACAAGCCACTTGAAATTTATAATTATCTATAGACATTATTTGATACCTTGTTTCAGATACAAGCCGTACTATTCTCTCTCGCTTTCGAATAATGCGGAAAAGTTTGAAATATTTTCATTTTTAACAGAGGGAAGAATCAGATTGTTATACACAAACTGTCTCTCAAAACTCTGTGAGTTTGAAGGGGGGCTTCCTTGAGTATTCATCCAGTACTCACCATCCCATTGCTCAATAATGCAGGCGTAAGTTACGCCTTTATTTAACCAGCGACACAATCGACTTTTTTCAGTAAGTAGGCTTTCAAAATATTTAAATGTAAAATGAATAGTTAATTCAACACCTGCTTCAAAATCACATGGAAGATCACAATAATCCTGATCTACAGAAGTACTCACAATATCTCTGGTTACATAAATTTTACTATCAAAACCAGGGCAAGCTTGTACCCACAAACTTGCTTTTTTATTATCATATATCAATTTGTTATCTAAATTAGCAGGAAGCCTTTGAATTAATGATTCTGCACCTAGCAAAAAAACTTTACGAACAAGGTTCCAATCAGCCATTCTCGGCTCTCCATACACACAGTTTTTTCATCCCTTCAATAATAATTTGTGATGCCGCTCCGAAACTTAGTCTTACATAATCATCCTGACCGAAAGCACTACCTGGAACCACGCTAACACCAGCTTCATTTAGTAGGCGATTACTCAATTCTAGACTACTATTAATCTGTTGTGAGAATAAGCTTATTGGTAAAAAATAATAGAGACTTGTGGCAGGCTTCCTCCCTTCCCAACCAAAATCTTTGATTAAAAAGTTAGCCATTAAATTCCTTCGTAATTTCAATTCATCAGTAAGGGATTTTTCGATAACTTCATAATTTAATAAAGCATCTCTAGCAATTAGTTGAGCCAATGCCGACGTATTTCCGATAGTTTGACTTTGTAACGCAGTGATCATTTCTATGTGCTGTTGGTTTGCAATAACAAAACCAACGCGTAAACCCGTCATTGCAAAACTTTTACTACAAGATTGAATGATGATGCTATTTTCTAAATCAGGGTCCAAACTTGCTAAACTAGGGCTATTACTTTGTTCATAATCAATAGCTAAATAAACTTCATCACTTACGATAATTACATTACGATTTTTAGCCCATTCTAAAATTTCAACTAATTCTGACTTGGAATAAAGAGAGCCTGATGGATTACCAGCATTATTTAAATACAACAATTTACACTTTTTATCATAAGCTTTATTTAATTCGTCTACGCTAATCTTGAATTCATAATTACTTTGTACTAAAACGGTATTTGCATTACAAATTTTTGCTTGGGCAGAATAGCTTGGCCAGTAAGGTCTGCAAAGCATTGCATTATCATCTATATTCAAAAATGCTTTAGAAGCTAGATAGCTAGCATGCTTACCACCACAAGTAATTAAACAATTTTGATTTTTGATGTTGACGCTAAATCTTTTGCGCATGTATTCGATAAAAGCTTCGATAGTAGTTACTAGGCCTGTCACTGGAGGATAGTTAAAGCGCTCAGCAGATGAGTTATTACTTAAAGATTCTCTGATCACTGAATGTAAAGGAATTAAGGTTTCGCCAACACCTAAATCCCAAATAGTATGACCCGCGCTACGCAAATAAACTACTTGTTGAGCAATTTTGACGGTATCAGATAATATTTCTGATTTCACAAAGACACCTTATTAACATTTAAAGGCAGCTTATTTACATCAATTAAAACTCCTTGTTTGTAGCTACCTAGAATTCGCATAAAATTAACATAACTATGGATTTTTTCTAAAATCCTTTTACTCCGCTCATCATTAATGCCTGCTTCAAAATCTAGATAAAAATAATACTGCCAAACTCTACCTAATACAGGTCTAGATTCAATCTTTGATATATTCACATTTAATTCACTGAATAATTGAAATACCCTACCCAAACTTCCTGGCTCATCGGCAGCTGTAAAGACAATCGAAGTTTTATTTATCTTTTGAGAATAGCGAGCCGATGGTGCGATTACAAAAAAACGAGTGTAATTTTGTTTATTAGTTTCAATACCATCAGCCAAAATTTTCATACCGTATACTTCAGCGGCTGATTTGGAAGCTATCGCGGCCACATTCTTTAAATTATTTTTTACAATATCTATGCAACTTCCGGCAGTATCAGTTCCCTCTACGACTTTCCAAAGTGGGTGTTTTCCAAGATATTGTCGGCATTGTCTTAAAGCTATTGGGTGTGATCTAACTTCTGTAATATCTCTTAGGCGAACATTTTCTTTAACCAGCAAATTGTGACTGATTCGTAGGTATCTTTCTCCATGTATTCTCAATTCATATTGCAAAAGAAGGTCGTAGTTATCGTGCAATGAACCAACAATACTATTTTCTATTGCTATGACTCCGAAATCTGACCTACCTCTGTATGTATCTTCAAAAACTTCTGTAAAATTACTTCTAAAATTACTTTCGTGGTCAGAGCCAAAGACATGATTAGCTACTAAATCATGATATGAGCCACGTTCACCCTGAATTGAAACCTTCAAGTTTTACCTCCAGAACTATATTGCATTAGCTTGGACTTTAATTCATTCACACATTCAAATACTCTCTCTATCATTTCTTCTGAATATGGATTGTAATGTTGCATTGAGTAAAAAAGCTCCCAAGTATCTTGGGTTACATATTCTAATGCCTTATAAATAATTCGGAATCCGCGAGTATCAATTGGAGTTGGTGTAATACCGACTAACTCACCTAATCTACCTATAAAGTGATTATAGTTAATTGTATAAGCTGCATAGCGATCGTGTTCTTCTGGCGTTATTTCTACTATATTTACTCCCATGAGTTTCCAAAATTCACGAAAGTTTGCATAATTATCTTTCTTTGCATTAACGTTATGTAACATAAGATTAAGATCTTCATAATCATTACCCTGCAACGTAGATTCAGGCCCAAACATAGGATGACTTGCAATAATTTGACATCGTTTCCCTAAAGTTTCTGTCATCCATCTGACCGGGTATACTTTAACTGAACACACATCTACAACAAGGGTTTCTCGTGGTGTAATATCAACAATTTGCTTTAATACTTCTTTGAGAGCAGGAATTGGCACTGCTAAGATTAGCCACTCACTCTTTACTACCTTTTCTAGTGATGCACTTTCTTCAATTAGACATTCCACTTTCTTATCATAAACACGCAATTCGGAGCTTGGTAGAACCCTATTGAAAAGATTTACCAACATCCTACCAAAATTTCCATATCCTAAAATGCCTATACTCTGAGGGGCTTTGTAGCGATCGAGATGTTGCAAAAAAACTGTCGTTTGTTCTTTTTTACTGCACTGAAAAATTAATTCATATAAGTCTTCTATTTTGACTTTTAATGATTGATTTTCCACATGAGATTTAAGCGTTTGCAACAACTGCTGTTCTCTTACTGGATGCGTTAAAGGCAAGTCCTTATTTATTTTATATTGAGCTACTTGTCTAGCTACAATCATACGCTGTTGTAGATAATCGACAATTTTATGGTCCAGAAAATCAATTTTCTTACGCAAATCTGCTAATTCAAAAAAGTCATCTTTTTTTGCCATGATTAAACATTTTATCTCAAACAAAACAAAACCGCTTATAAGTAAGAGAATTTGCTTGTTTCAAAAAATTTTGGAAGTGCCAAAATATACAAATTAAGTCGATACGATAAAAACGATCGGAGAAAATTATGCTTGCAGTTGAAGCTAAAAACAATATTAAACCAAATCTGCAAACCCTTGCTAATAGAACCAAACTGTCCATCGGTGCCGTTACCAAAGTCGTCGAGGAGTATAGTAAAGACCTAAATTTAAGCCGTATTCCCTCAAGTACGGAAGTATTACCTAACCGCTTAGCTGAAAATTTATATCAGATTCTCAGTTATCATAAGCTGGGTTGGAGTCATGGCCAGGTTGTTTCTCATCTTCGAAACACTTCAATTTCTAATCCTAAACACATAAATAACGCACCTATTCGCGCTTTGTTTAAAGGTCAATCTCGACTTCAAAAGCAAATGCAAGTAGGTATGCAATTTGCCGAACATCTTCAATCAAGATTACAGATAATTGAACAAAGTCATAAGCTAGAAAACCAATTGATGCTTACCAAAATAGGCGTCCTTATAGATGCCGTGGACAACTTAAAAAAAGAAAATAAAAAACTTAAATCAGAATTAAAAGACCGAACATCATCAATTCATATTATTGGAGAAATTAGAAAATGGATTTTAGAGCTTTTTTAATTTTCATTTAGTTAATTGAATCATTAAAATATCTTCTTCATCTTTAACAGATGTAATGATGTTTTGAATATCATTGTATTCCTCAACCAAGCCGTTCACCCCACCTTTATCCTCATTTTTTATGGCATGAAAAAGTCGATCTGTAGGCTGTAAATCTATGAATTTGATCTCGCGACCAGGAGACTGGATAGTACTAGTTATAGATTCTACCCCATATTGCTCTCTATAATACGCAGCGTGTATTTGTGGGTGATTCTCACGATCAATGATTCTAAAAAAGAAACCTTCCCTCGGTATTCTTTCGCCAGTTTTACCCTTAAAGTAATCCTTAATTTTTGTTTCCACCATTGATCCACATGGAATAGGTTTTAGATTACCTTCGAGATCATACATTAAATGGCCATCTAAAACTCTACGAGTAAGCTTAATAGTAATTCCAGACATAGTTACTCCTCAAGAATTAATAACATTAAACCTTAAAGTGCTTTTGGTTACTACTTATCAATTAGAACCTCAGTTGCGATAAGACGTCGAATCGTCAGATCACCAAAACTTTGTGTAGTATTATGATTCATTCTCAGAACATTTGGTGACCTATCTTCCTGTCTCATATTCAAAAAATCTTTAGAGGCAAATTCTTCGCGACGTTTCATTACTAAAATGTTTTGATTTGCTGCATTTTGCATAACTTTGTATTCATTTTCTTGTGTTTCTCTAGAAGTTGGTTTTATAACAATTTGCTTATGTTCAATAATTTTTTGTGAGGTACCTTCAGCCGTAGATAGCTGAAAGAGACTAGTACTAGAAAGACGTTTTGAATATTCCCGGGGGGACATTGTTTTAGCTTCTGTATAAATAAACCAACCTTCAAATGATCCCTTAGACAAGTTAATGTTAAAAAAATACAAGCCTTCAGCCAAAGCAGAGTTTAATTCTGTTCTAACATTAAATTTAGACCAATTACGACCCTTTATAGCCATCTGAGTAAATTGACTTTCATGGTCTTTAGAATTTAAAATAATACGATTATCGGCATCAAGAATTTGCAGCCCCTGCAGTCTTATTTCAGAGCTAGTAAAACCCTCCATAATTAATTGATGGGAAGTGCCATTAGGGTCTACCAAAGTTTGCACACTCAATACCAAATCTCGGACCTCATGAGGAACTTTCCAGTCTGTAGGAATAGAGCCATCTCCTATGAGATTTTGGGCACGACTAATTAAACTTAAGACATTTTTTCTCTCATATATGCTAGCCGTCTTTTCCTCGAGTAAATTTCGTACATTGAGAGCCATAAGTTTCAGATCACCTTTTAGAAATGATTCATGGGCTTTCTGCACATTAGACTTAATTCTATGAGAAAAATGATTCTGAATTGGATCCGCCTGAATGATCCAAACTAACATCAATAAATTTATTGGAAAAAAGACCCTTAACATCATTTTATAGACCGAAAACGATACCCTGTACCATGAACTGTTTCAAACAATTCGGTATTAAATTTTTGTCGCAATTGTTTTACATGCATATCTACAGTTCGAGTGGTTGGATATCGTAACCCCCAAACCTGATCCAACAATTCATCTCGACTAAAAACCTGTCCGGGACTTTCAAGAAACATTTTCAATAGAGAGTATTCCATCTTGGTTAACTGTATTATTTGATTTTCATATTCAACTTGCATGCTTGCTAGGTTCATTGATATTCCATGAACCAAAATTAAGGACCCATTTGTCTGATTATCGGTAGAAACTAAACTATCCAATTTATTTCTTAATTGTACTCTTATTCGAGCAACAAGTTCACGAAGTTCAAAAGGCTTAGTTATGTAGTCATCTGCACCCATTTCTAGACCAAGAACTTTATCAATCAAGTCTGAGCGTGCCGTTAACATTATTGTAGGTATCCGATTTTCTTCGCGTTGTAAATCACGTAAAATTTCAATACCTTGTCCATCAGGCAACATCCAATCAAGAATTATCAAATCCGGTTGTTGTTCAAGATTCTTTCTAGCTTCTTCAAGTGAGCCCGATACTATAACTTCAAACCCTTCCAACTTAAGGCACTCTTGGATTGATTCCTGTAATATTTTGTCGTCTTCAACCAGTAATAATTTGTTCATAATCCTCCTTTGATTCAAAAGCTGGCATCCATAGACAAAAAGTAGTAGGCATTGCTTTAACCTCAAGACGTCCACCCATTTTTTTAGCAATTCTACTAACCAAACTTAAACCTAATCCTAATCCTTCCTCCTTAGATTGACGCTGAAATGGACGTAAAAAACCTTTTAGAGTATTAAGTTCAATTTGACCCTGATCAACTACGGCGAACCCAACTTCTTTTCTACCTTTTGTAATAACTTTTAGCTGGATGGGATCAACCCCATACCTTTGTGCATTTCTATATAAATTCTTCAAGCACATACTAAGCCAGTACACATCCACATACATTGACAAATCTTGGCTTGCCTGAGTTAGCTCTATATCATTATCATCTACAGCAAAGTCTTCAACCATATAAGCTGCTAACTCATTTGCCGAATGAACAAAGTCCATTTGAAATCGCATTTGTCCTTCTTCAGTATGACTTTGTAAATACTGACTAGAAGCTTTAATTACATGATTCAATCGACGGACACCTTCAGTCATACGTAAGAAAGCCTTCTGGCTTTCAGGGGCAAGATAATCAAAATTGCGACGAAAAGGTTCTAAATTTAACTTCATTGATGCAACCGGTGTACGTAGCTCATGAGTAAGAGTTTGCAATATAAAAAGTCGTTCTTGCTGTTCTCTCACTTTACGACGAATCTCCCTGTATAAAATAAAAAGAATATTAAATGCTAATAAAATTGCCGAGCTGCCTGCATATAAATTATATTTTTGAGATTTACTTTCCAGTTTCTTTCTGTTCATAGTCCAAGCTAAATTGCCTTGTTTATAAATGGCGTACTCATCATTAGCGTATTCTGTTCGAAAACGACTATTTATCCAAAAATTCTCCCAAACTTGGCGACTATACACTCGATACTTAGGTAACGGGCTAGGCTCTTTTTGTTGATCGTTTATCAATAAAAAATTCTTGGTTAAAATTGTTGGTGCAGCCTGAAAGTAATATTCTAATTGAGTCGGGTTGAGGTCTATTATTACCTTTTCGGCTTCACTAAAACTCAAGCCAGAAGGTAAATGGCTCATCTCTTGTAAATGCATGTAAGCCTTATGAGTAGATAAGAACTCTATATTTTTAAATTGTGGAATAGCAGACTTGTAAGCAAGATAGACATAGGAACTACCTAAAGGGTGTATAAGAGGTCGAGTTCGAAAAAATAGTTTCGGTAACCTAGGAAGTTTTCCGCACATAAATTGATGCCAAAACATAGCTTTTCGTAATTCTATATTTTTTATACTTACTGAACGTGGAAATCTGCAAGTTTTCATTTCTTGAAATAGCGCCTGTATTTCGCGGTAAGGATAACGATGTGTTTTTGGCAAATTACTTCCTGGATCCAGTAAAACAGGGTCTACTCTTGCTTGAGATAATTCCGTTATATGAAAAATCTGAAGTGGTTTATTTTTCTTCACAAATTCATTTTTCAATTGCTGAATTTTATTGACCGTTCCTTGGTCGACCGTACCCGTAGAAACTAATTGGCTTTGTGTACTCAGTGATAACCCCAAGAAAAATAGACATATTAAAATAAGAATCACTGACCAACGCATATCAATT
>CAZYUV010000058.1:0-14262 GCA_964650625.1 uncultured bacterium | reverse complement strand
CGGGGGCCCAGTGGCAATAACCAAGTTAGACTCCGTATCGCGGATGTCAAGTCAGCACAGTCTACAAAGGAAAGTAGCAGTGCGTCTTCAGTCTCTAATGGAGAAACTTCAAAAGTATCGCAAGAGAAATTGCGTTATGAAGTCTCGGCACTCAATCGAAAATCGGTTCAATTACAAGGAGCCATTTCTGAAAGACAGTCCACAGTTGGATCGTTAGAAGATTTTCGACAGGCCTTAGACAATTTGGAGCGGAATCCCGATAAAGAGTCGCTTGAAAATGCCAAAGAGATTATCGAACGGAATCCCGAGGTGTTTCAGGGACAAGCTAATAGTTCTGACAATGAAAGTGTTGAACCAGTCACGGTAAGTCGTCCACCCAAGGTGGGTTCATATTCCGTAGAAATTATGACTGGTGAAACAAATCATCCAGAAGCCGTATCTTACACCATCAAGCTAATAGATGAGGAAGGTACACAAAAAACAGTTACAGCTTCCGTTAGTCCAGCAACTGGATTGATAGAGGGTGTCCAATTGTATTTTGAAACTGATGCGGATTCAATACCTGCTACGGCATCTTTAGAAATTAAAGATGAAGTTTCAGAAAGAATCGAAGTTCCAGAATTTAAGAGGGATTTAAGTAGATTGGAATCTACCGTTTCTAACCCACAAGAATTTTCGGAGCGTCTTGCACAGACGAGCCGTAAACTTGAATCTGTTACCAATGCTGTAAAAGATGATTTGGGTCAAGAGACAAGGAAGTTTGTGACATTGAGCAATACGCAGGAAAACATGCGAGCCTCAGAGTCCGACTTTCAATCTGTAAATTCAGCCTTCGATGCGTTAGATGATGTTAAAAGTGAGATCAAGAATCTTACTGATGCCGACCAATTATTTGTAAATCAGGACCCAGCACAAACGAAGAACCTACTAGAATAGTCGGTTAATGCTATAGAATCCTGTTAAAAGGTGCACCTCTTAAGGTGGCGCCAAAGGCCCCTGCTGTCTAAAAAATGATGAACAGCAGCCCCCAATTCCCTCGGAACTAGAAGGTTTTGTTGTAAATCATCTACGAAAAGTGCCCTTTCCCATTTCACCTTATAATCACAATTTAAATAATACTCCTGGTTAGGTTTTCGAAAACCTACTTCATGAGACAAATGTAAATGGTCGAACTTACTTAGCAAATACTCATAATGTTGAGAAATCCATTTCCAGTGATAAATATTCGTGTTACTCATCAAAATAGTCCTAGCACTAAAATGGGTACTTGTGAACCAATCGATTAGCTCTCTATTTGGCTTAAAAATATCTTGAAAAGATGTTAATAATGTATCAGAACAACCTTTCCAGCCGTATCGAAGTTCTATAGCTTGGCAAAATTGAGCCCAATTTATGTGTCCTTTTTCTAGGTTGGATTCGTATGAAATCAAATCCAACCAGAATGGATCTGAGTATTCTGAAGTACAAAAATTTTCATCAGGTAATCCATCAATGACTGCCTCAATAAACGAATCTTTGTTCCAGTAAACAAAAACATTACCTAAGTCAAACAGCAGGTATTCCAACTTTAAGCTAGCCAAATTACACCTTTAGAAAAGGGTTAGTTTTAACCTCTGCTACAAGATTTGTCTGCGGACCATGCCCAGGAACTATTTGTATATCTTCAGGTAAATTTAGAATACGGTCTCGAATGCTTTCCAGTATTTGCTGAAAATCACCGCCAGGTAAGTCAGTTCTTCCAATACTGCCCTTAAATAAGGTATCCCCCGTAAACAAAACTTTTTTCTCCTGTAAAAAAAAACTACAACTACCGGGTGTGTGACCAGGCGTATGAATAATTTTCAGTTGATGATTACCAAATTCCAACTCATCCTTATGCTCGATATTTTCATCGACCTCATCTTTCTCAGGTAGTTCAACTCCAAACAAACGACCTTGGTCTTCCAACGCTTCGTATAGAAAGCCGTCACCTTTATGAAGTAATATCTTACCGTGGCCATCCCTTTTAAGTGGGCCCGCAGCACCAATATGATCAAAATGAGCATGAGTATGGAGTAGATATTTAACCTTGAATCCATTGTCATTAACAATTTTTACTAGCCTATCTTTTTCATCCCCCGGATCAATAATTATGCATTCACCGGAAGTCTCACAGGCAAGAATAGTACAATTGCAAGCTAAACAACCTACGGGAAAACTTTGAATGAACATTTCAAGACTCCTTTTTAATTGGCGACTTCTACTTGCAAAGTTGCTGCTTACAACCATCCCAAAGAATGATTAAGTTTGGACAAATTTCGTCTCCGCTAGACTCTTGACTCTCCACATACGATAAAATCATAAATCTCTTTACAATCTAAAAAGACTTGACCAATTATAGATCATCCAAAAACTCAATACTAGCTTATCTACTCTGCTATAATCTCGACACCTATACTAATGAAAAAACAATCACTTAATTTTCTCTGCATTATCTTACCAATCCTAGCTTACCTGATGGTGCACGGCCTTTTTCTAGCCTCCAATCTTCTATTCCAAGAAACTATGAATCGGTTCGAAAATATTTTTTTGGACCGTATGTTTATCTCCAGATATACACCTAAACCTGCCTCCATAGAAACAGAACCATTACTTACGGACCAATCAATCAACAAGCCATTGCAATCAATTGTTCTGATTGTCATTGACAAGAAAACTATCGACAACCTTCATCAAACAAATTTTTTTCAAACTCCAGAGTATAAAGATTGGAACATTCTTCAATGGCCCTTCGACAGACGCGTAATGGCGATAGCCATAAAACGTATCAATGACTTGGGTGCTGCTGTAATTGGATTAGATTTATTATTACTTCATCCCAAAAACGATGAAGAAGACCTACCGCTTGCTAATGCAATTAAAGATTCAGGTAAGGTCATACTCGCATCAATGATCGAACACGATAGTCAAGGTCGCATGTTAGAGCACAAACTACCCATAAAAAGTTTTGCACGAGGCGCATCCGATATAGGGTTCGTCAATGTTGATACGGATACCGACGGAATATTGCGCAGCGTGCCACTCACCATTAATGATCCCAATAACGATTCACTAATTTTCTCTTTTGCCTTAGCTTGCTGGCGGAAAAGACCCATCCATGCTAATTTTCAAATTCAGGACTCCAGTATCTTGAATAACCAATTAGTCATTCCAGATCGTCGAGATAAGAGACTAAATAAAGCCTTAGATTTGCACCAGCATGATAAACATCAATCTAGATTGCTCGTTAATTGGAAAGGACCCACAAATACTTTTACAACGTTCAGCTTTTATGACCTCTTTTCTGCAAAAAAGCAGTTGGAGCTACAATCAACGTTATCTGGTAAAACTGTAATTGTTGGTCTTAATCATCCTGGCTTACAAGATTCTTATGCTACTCCATTCTACTCATTAAACAGAGTACAAACACCTGGAGTAGAGATACACGCTAACGCTCTCAATACAATTTCAAATGAGAAATACGGGACATTAGCTAAAGCCCACTTCATCCTACAGATATCAATCTATCTTTTATTTGCTTATATACTCACCTTCTCAACAGCTTGGCTCAGAATTAGCTTTTCCCTACCTATTTTCATCTTGGAATTAATCTTTGGATGGATACTTGTAAATCTCTTATTTTTCAGGGAGCTATCAATCCTTTTTCCAGTAATCAAGCCAACTTTAAGTCTCACCATCTGCTATTTAGTGATCATAACCCTAAGAGTAGTGTATCGAGAGTTAGAGAAGAACAATATAAGAAAGGTGTTTAATCAATATGTCAGCAATCAAGTGGTAGATGAGTTGTTGCTTAACCCTGAAAACCTATCGATGGGTGGAAATAATTTGGAAATTTCCACATTATTCACAGATATTCGTGGATTCACATCTCTTTCTGAGAGCAAGAGTGCAGCAGAGGTAGTTGATATTCTAAATACCTATTTTGAATTAATGGTAGCTATTATTACCAAGCACAACGGTACAATTAACAAATTTATTGGTGATGCAATAATGGTTCTATATGGCGCCCCGATTCGTCAAAACTTAAGCACCCAAGAACAAGCTATTTTATCTGTAAAAACTGCCATTGAAATGCAAGAAACAATCAAGTCTAGCTCAGACCAAAGACTAGAAGGTTTACTCGTCGGTATAGGTATATCTACAGGCTTTTCCGTGGTTGGAAATATCGGTGCTCGACGGCATAAGGACTATACTGCAATTGGCGATAAAATTAATCTAGCTGCTCGCTTACAAGGCAAAGCTGAAGCTTTCGAAATTATTGTTGATCAAAAAACTAAAGAATATTGTGAAGACAAATTTGAGTTTGATGCACTTGAACCCTTTCAAGTCAAAGGCAAGCAAGAAACAATTAGAGCTTTCAAAGTCAACTACTGAATTGCTCCAGCTATATTAAAGCGTAAAGTTCTATGTTATTTTACGGAGGCTGGGAGGTATATTGTGAAGGTTGACTCGATTTTGAAAAAAGCTCGAGACGGAGAGCGAATAAGTTTTGAGGAAGGCGTTTATTTGTATGAAAACGCTTCCTTGGCACAACTTGGTGCAACAGCAAACCAAATCCGTAATCAAAAAGCTGACCCAGATATCGTAACCTATTTAGTCGACCGCAATATTAATTACACTAACGTATGCACGACCAACTGCAAATTTTGTAATTTTTATAGACCTCCAGGTCATGAGGAAGCTTACATACTGTCTCGAGAAGAGCTAAATCAGAAAATAATCGAAACTAAAGCAATTGGAGGAACTCGAATTCTCATGCAAGGTGGCCACCATCCGGACTTACCATTGACATGGTATACAGATCTACTTCAATGGCTACGCCAAACACATCCTGAAATTGAGTTAGATTGCTTTTCCCCGTCGGAAATAGATAATTTGTGCGAAGTAGAAAACAAAAGCGCTTACGACATTTTGAAAGAATTACGCGATGCAGGTCTCAGGGGACTACCAGGAGGCGGAGCCGAACTACTTGACGACGAAATTCGCGCAAAAGTTAGCCCAAAGAAAATCAAGGGAGTTCGTTGGCTCGAGATAATGGGAATTGCCCATGAGCTCGGGTTACATACCTCCTGCTCAATGGTTATTGGATTTGGTGAAAAAATAGAAAATAGAATACGGCATTTCGATTTGCTTCGTAGTAGACAGCAAGAGTCTTTAGATAAATTCAACAATGGCTTTATTGCCTTTATCGCTTGGCCTCTTCAATATGAATTAGTTCCATACGGAAAGCAGAGTCAGAACAAGGGTAAATTGGGAGCTGGATCCAACGAATATCTACGGAATTTAGCTGTGAGCAGAATCTATCTGGACAATATCAATCATTTCCAAGCGTCTTGGCCCACCATGGGCTTTGAGGTGGCTGAAGTTGCTTTAGAATTTGGAGCTGATGATTTTGGTAGTACTATGCTCGAAGAAAACGTAGTTTCACAAGCCAGCAATGATACTCACTGCAATGCGAGAATCGACGAAATTCAGACCATCATTCGCCAAGCTGGATACGAATATCGGCAGCGACTAACCGATTATTCCTTAACAACTTAAATAAATAGCTTCATCAGATTGCAACTTTTCGTTGCCGGTATCCGTAGATATAGTTAAGCACCATTCTGGAGGCACTGATGAATGCTATATTGAAGACTCTTGTAAAGCGAAAAACTTATCTTTTCGGCCTGTTCACCGCCTGCTCCCTTAGCTTGCATGCCGATGTTATGGACCAACTCGAATTAGGAAACGAGTTTGGTACAGAGGTTCGCAGCATACAGGAATATGACCCCACCATTTCCAAGTATGACCGTGGCAAAGATGAACATAATCCATTCATAGGAAAATTACACAGAACCATAGACTCTGGCTTTTCTCCACAAAGTGACCTCTCACTTTTCATTAAGCGAATGCGAGAAGGAGTGCAATTATATAAGGAGCGGGGTGTATCCAAATTTTCAAATCAATACAATCTTTTGAAAACAATTTCGTCATACCTGCCTGGTAAATCTCTTGGGGAAGACGGCGGTCAACCTGTGGTTGCTAAATTCAGACGCTCACCCCAATTATTCTTGATATATCGAGTTTATGAAGCCAAGGATGGGCGGGCAAAGCTACTGTGCTACGACAATAGCGAAGGTAGACTGGGTAGCAGTGGGCTAGTGGGTCAGCGAAAGACTTATGCCATTTGGGGCTACAAACTTAGGAAAGGTTACCGCTTCACCGAGGGGGGAGTAACTGGTAAACCAGTGTATTTCGACTTGGTAGATCCTCATGGAAAATTGATGGCAGAAGATGATTACGATAATGGTTTAATCTCACAAGTTCGAGAAGCTCAAACCCAAACCCGTAAAGTCGACTCTATTCTGAGTGCTGATGATGAATGGGAAAGCAATCCACCTCACCCTGACAACATTGGTTACACGGATGGCCAAATCGACAAGAAAGTTGAAGGCAAAAAAGACATCTTCAAAACAATTTTAGATCCCTTGATGTTTGGAGCAAAACTTGGTGTTGGTGCATACATGCTAAAAGAAGCTTTCAAAAAGAAGGATGACGATGATGATGATGATGATGAATTTGGTGGCGACTATGGCTACGGAATGGATTATGGGATGGGTTACGGTTCCGAATATGGTATGGGGTCAATAATGGGGCCTGGCAATATGATGGGAATGTACCCTGGTATGTACCCTGGTATGCAACCTGGTATGTACCCAGGGATGTATCCAGGGATGTATCCTGGCATGAGCCCTGGAATGATGCCTCCTGTAATGCCTCCCGCTCCTCCCGTATATCAGCAACCTGGATTTCCCGGAGCATACCCCGGACAGACACCCGGAGGTTCTTTTCCTGGAGCTCAGCCGTATCCCGGGCAGGACTACACAATGCCTTTTCCTGGAGACTATCCCGGTGTGCAACCTGGGCCCTATCAGCCACCTATCCAAGGCGGACCTTATCAACCACCGGGATATGGAGGACTACCTACCCCACCACCTGGGGGAGGTTACGACCCTGGGCCTCTAGGTCCATATCATCCTCCAGGCACTGATCCCAATATGATTCCCCTACCAGGAAACACAGCTCCCATGGCTCCTGGAAGTAGCAACCTACAAGGTAGTGGAGGATCCCAAATTCAATATAACGACAATACATTCCTAACAACGATTGGTGAATAGTAGGAGAAACAAATGGAACTAATAAGAAAATCTATTATCTTGGTGGCGCTTAGTATGTTTACTTTGAGTGTTTGCTTTGCTGGGCAATCCCCTATGAGCAAGTATAAGTTAATACTAAATGCTGAAATGGGCGAAGAAACCATCAAGGGAAAGCTTTTTTCGGAGATACTTCGAGACATGTCCGCCAACCAAGCAAGACACGTAAAAACCTTGGAAGGATGGAGTGATGAAAAAGTTTTAACTCATTACGGAAAACTTAATCCTCAAGGAATCAAAGATAAGGAAAATGGTAATGCCGAACTGGTTCGCAAAAAACTGATACATAAGCTTGAGAAACGAAGCAAAACATTAGCCAAGAAGGTCTGGAGTGAATTACAGGGTCAGTCTTTAAAGGAACTCAAATCAAATTTGAAGAAAACCATTGATCTGGATAAGATTCATCAAAAAGAAAGCGCTCAAAAAATTGCCAAAATGGAGGATAAAAGCAAAGCTAACCCTGGTGGCGCACCTTCTTCTCCTTATTATTATCCTAGTTATAGAGGCTACTACAATTATTATGGATACAATTACCTATATAACTATGGGAATTATACTAATCCATATTACTACAGTTACTATTCATACTATCCAAGCTATTACAACAATTATTACACCTACAATCCGTATCGTTATAACAGCTACTATTATGATTATTACTACTACCCTCGTTATAACCGTACGGTTAATCTTTTAGCAAGTGGATTGTTTGGCATCGCAGCCGTGGGTTCATTCGTAGACTGGCTGTTCGATTAATTGATTTGAGTATATATTTGGGCCGAGAATATTCTCGGCCCTTTCGTTTTTAAAGAAGATCGTAAAAAGTTACCTTTTATCTAGGTTTTATTTAAACAATATGCAACTTCAAATAAGTAAAAACGTACTCTAGGTGAGTCTAAGAAGTTTTGGAGTCTTTTATCAAATTATTTAAGCTAATAGCGTTACTGATTGCTTACCTGGTTAGTGTTTCTCTAATTTGGGCAAGTGAAGCTAATGCCTTGGGGCAACCCCCTATAAAAATGCACTTCGGACCGATTCAAGAAGGTGAGCAAGGGCGTTCACTTGCCGATAATTTTATTGAATTTCTTGAAAAAGCCGAGGCTACAATAGACGCAGCGTTCTACGAAATTAGAGATCATCGAATTGTTGATGCTTTCATAGCAGCTCACCAGAAAGGCATTCGAATAAGAATCTTGCTGGATTCAGATTATTTCTTTTTACGAAATCACTCAACACTTGAAATTGACTACACTGACCGCAACCCTTACGCCAAACGCTTGCTTGAGGCCGGAATCGCGGTTCGAGAAGATGAAAAACGCTCGGGATTAATGCACAATAAATTCTGCGTCATTGATCAAAAGTTAGTTTGGAATGGATCCTACAATTTAACTACCACTGGAACCGAACGAAACGAAAATAATGCCCTCGAATTTCGTAGCATTAAATTGTCGCGTATCTTCACACGAGAGTTCAACGAGATGTTTGAAGATAGGCGATTTGGAATCACTTCTCCTTCCACTCCAGATGAGCAAACAATTGATTTTGGTGGCCGTAGAGTAGAAGTATATTTCGGTCCAGAAGATAATCCATTAGAAAAAATAGTGAAGCATGTACGCCAAGCTCGTCAAGGCGTGTACTTCATGCAATTTGCCATGACGGCTAATGATCTTGGTAATTTATTGATCGAACAACACAATGCTGGAATAAAAGTTAAGGGAATTTTTGACAAGATATTGTATCGGAGTACTGGACCTTACGCCGAGTTCTCCAAATTAACTCGTAATGGAGTCCCAGTGGTCGTTTATGATTCAGCCTTAAGAGGTAAACTGCATCATAAAGTATTCATCATTGATCCGAATGGTAAAAATCCTAAAGTGATTACGGGTTCAATGAATGCTTCAAGTAATGGTAATTATTCCAACGATGAAAATATTTTAATCATTGAAGATCCTGTGATAGCTAAAGAGTATTATCGAGTGTTTCGAGATTTGTTTGGTAGAACGTCCAGGGTTATGGCTAGCTTTAAGACAATCAAACCATTAAGGGCCAATAGCATAGTAAACCGCTTAAGTCTGATGGTTAGCTCTAATGGTATCAGAACTCAAAAACTAAATATTCAGTTCCCAGCTCGCTGGCCTCATCAAAATGAGGATTTAGGCCTAAAAGTCTACAGAATGCGACAGGGTAAAATGATAAATACCACTTCCCAAGAAAATCTACTAATAACCAGTAAAAATATGTATATCCGCAGCGCTAATTTAACTTCTAGCGGGGAAGGTGCAATGCTCATGGTACGAATGAGCAATGTATTAACACCAGAAATACCTGGTATGTATAACATGTACATTAAAGCCAAAGCTAAATATCAAGCTTACTATCCACTCAAAACCCAACCCACCTTAGAGATTTTGGGGGAAAATCAAAAGATTGATTTATCAAGTGAGGGTCACCTACTAACGAAACTAATGGATGGAAATTATAGACATTTGGAGCGTCTGATTCGACGCTGTCGTGACGGTAATGGCTGTGAAGATTTTACGGGAAGATTCCTCACTAAAAGTAAACAAATCCTACGTCAAAAAATCATCGTAGAGCATGATGTTGATGCAAGCGAATTACTTGACGATCTAAACAAATTAGACCGCGGTGGTCTAGTGAATTATAGATCTGAACAACGGCAGCTTTTGCTTCAAAAGTCCTCGGAGCTACCAAAAATAGACTAGTTTCAACCAATATTGTATTAATACCCCAAGTAAGAGCGACGATGCTTTACTCGTGGACCAAATAAAATGCATCACCCTACCCAATGGGGTAACAGTCTTATACGAACATATCGAGCATATTCGATCTGTTTTACTCGGATGCTGGGTAAAATTAGGTTCTCGAGAGGAAACGACAAATCTTTATGGCATGGCGCACTTCGTGGAGCATATGCTTTTCAAAGGTAGCTCCAAGCGTAATGCCCGAGAAATCGCAGAGAGTCTGGAGATCGTGGGTGGTGAACTAAATGGATTTACCTCCCGGGAAAACTGCTGTTATTACGGAAAAGTAACCAATGACAATCTACCGCTAGTTTGTGATGTTCTATCTGATTTAATTTTCAACCCCACACTTAACCACGAAGAAGTGGAACTAGAGAAGAATGTTGTATGTCAAGAAATCGATATGGTTGAAGACAGCCTCGAAGAAGTAGCTCATGAAACCTTGGTAAGCATAATGGTCGAGGAGTCTTTGGGACATCCTGTAGTCGGCACGAAACAACATGTAAAATCTTTCGATCATGAACAAGTAAAAAATTTTCACAACCACTTCTACCATCCTAAAAATATATTTTTGACCATGGTTGGCAATCTTAATGAACACGATTTTGAAGCAATCGCATTACGCGATTTTGGTCAATTTCAGGGTGGTAACAATCCAATGAGTCATCTTAAAGACACTAAATGCTCAAAACCTCGCAGGAAACTCGTAAGAAAAAGCTCGGAACAAATGCATTTAGTAATGGGATGGGAAGCTTTCTCGGTTCAACATGAACTACGCTATGTACTCCATTTAATTTCAGCACACCTAGGCGGCGGTATGTCCAGTCTTCTGTTTCAAAATCTTCGCGAAGAACTAGGTTTAGTCTATAACGTTTACAGTTTCATAAGAGCATATCGAGATGTAGGAATCTTTGGCGTATATGCAGGACATGCACCGGATGAATTAGAAATAGTTCATGAAAGAATCCTTTCAATTATTGAAAACTTAAAAAATGAAGGCATAGAACAAACCCGCCTGACACAGCTCAAGTCTCAACTAAAAGGGAATTTACTACTGGGCTTGGAAAAAACTTCATTTAGAATGAATCGTATGGGAGTTGGTCATCTATACTTTGATCGCATACTTAGTCCAGATGAACTAATTAATATGGTCCAATCGGTTACACAAAGCGATATTCGTAGTGTAGCTAAACAGCTATTTTCGCAAGAACCTTCTGTAGTCGCAGTCGGAGACGTCGCCGAACATGAATTTGTTAAATTTACACAGACAGGGAGTAAGTCATGAAAATTTACGGAATACTTTGCATATCTATGCTTCTGATCTATATGAATTCAGTAGCTAGCAACGAGGGTATGTCAAATCAATCCCAGCTAATATTAAATGTACCCAGTGGAGTAGATTTTCCTCAAGAGTCACTAAACTTAACAATACAGCTACCTAACAAAATAAAACCAAGTGATGAAGCAAAAAAATTACAACGATCTATCATCCGTCGAAAGCACGATTTCGACTCAAAACCATTCAAGCGTATTTCCTCTAAAAGCCGATTCGTACCGATCATGCGAAGCTTTTCTCGCAAAGGAATTCTAACTTCAAAAACAGACCGACGCCAAGCTGAAAACCGTAAGGTTTTAAGCGTGGTTGCTGCCAGAATTGTGATCAGAGTTTACCAAGTATTAAAAGAACTTGATGCTCGCAATTCCCTTAAAACTGCTGGAATACGTAAACAAGACATTCTTGATTTGAAGGAATTAGTAGACGAAAACCAGAAAGATATAAAAATGATGACCTACAGTCCAACTGAGATGCATAGCGACTTAGATCAGATCATGCAAAAGGTAAATAAAACCACTGGGAAAGGATCCATAAGAATCACTGGGCTTCAAGAAAGTGATGATGGCACCACAATCAATCTGTTTATCACCAAAGAATAATGGAAAGTAAGGGCACTGTAATTAGTGCCCTTCAAATTATTCAAGATGATTAACCCTTCAATTCAGCCTTTAATTTTTCAAACTCATCATCAGCTGAATCTGAAGCCGCTTTATTAGCACTCCCGTCATTAGCCGCGGTTTTATCCTCTATCAGCCCTGCTTCGGATTTAAGTGCCAAAAATTCTGCCTCAACGCCCGCATCAAAAGTCACATCGTCAAGCTGATTGTCTAACGTGTCAGCGTTAAGCTCTAGTTGAGCTGTAGCCTGGTCCTCAATACCTGTTATCTTATCTTCTAATCTATCAAAAGCTTCAAAATGACTGCTATCATCTAGACCTGTCATCTGCTCAGCTATTGCTTTCTGAGTTTTAGCGGTGTGATGTTTCGCTTTAAGCAAGTTCTTTTTGGCCTCCGACTCTTTGACTTTTTTCTCTAACTTACGCAAGTTACTCTTCAACTTCTCAACCATCTTACTTTGAGCATCTAGAGATGCCTTAATCTGATTAGCAATTTGCTCATGATGCTTTTTCTTTTGCAGAGCTTCTTTGGCTAGATGATCATTACTTTCATCATCGTCATTGAGAATTTGAACTGCTTTCTGATGAAAATTCTGAGCTTGAGCAACTTCTTTCTGATAATCTCTTTCCAATTTTTTCTGATTGGCTATGGCAGAGGCTACATGCTTTTTGGTGCTTTTAAGTGCTTCATTCATATCCCGTACTGTCTGATCCAGCATTTTTTCTGGATCCTCAGCACTGTCCAACATTGCATTCACATTACTAGAAAAAATCCTCTTAATTCTTTGCCACCAACTACCTGACATCTTGTGTCTCCTTAGAACAACTGTTTTAGCCGCTTATAAAGCATTACCATCAATAGCTTACGCTAATATACGGGGAGTTTAGCACCTGTTTTGAGGTATTGCAAAATGTGCAGACTTCATAACAAAAAATTAAGCCTATAATTCAATAAAATTTTCTGGATTCCCAATTTTTTAGGCCTCTGTGACGATATCTTCTAAAAAGACACCACTAATACAATGCAAAAATTCCATAAATCTTTCTACAGAGCCTGTATAGTGCTCCTATTCTCCGTATACGTTAACTGGACTAATCCTCCTCAAGTCAGTTTCGATAAGTCAAGCCCTCAACAGCTCGATATACTCAATCAAAATCGATTTACTTTGACTGCTACTGCAGTTGATACAGAACCCGTCAGCTTTAGCTGGAGCTTTCAATCCATTCCCGACGAATTAAACGGCAGCGCTCCTCAAATTTCTTTCATTCCATTATCAGCTACTGAACAAAGAGTAGAATTTCCAATTGATCAAGAAGGTCAATATATTCTCCAGTTAGTCGTAGATGATCAAGATGGAGATCCAGCAACTCAAACCAGTCAAATTATGATAATTGACGCACTGCTTCCTCAAACTTTTTTTGTATCGAACTCAGGAGACGACAACATCAGTCTAGAATCTATTAGTATTGACGCGCCACTGCAGACAATTGACAAGGCTATGTCGCTAGCAGGCCCAGGGGATACAATAATACTTTTAACCGATTCTGTTAGTACACCAGCACCCACCACTTTCTTAATTAACACCGTAACTTTTACAGTTACTGGCATACCGAACAATCCTCTCAATATTCGAGGAAATAACAAAGATTTGATTACTATTAAACCACTAGGTAGTAATACAGGGTTTAAAGTCGTTGATAGAACTCATATAAACATTAGTGATTTAATATTTGAAGGCTTTTCGGCTGCCGCAATCTCAATGACCACGGTAAGCAATGTGATCATAGACTCCTGTCGATTTCATCAGAATAATATAGGTATTAGTATAGAACAAAGTAGCGATACGACTCTAAATGCGAATCTAGTCTATGACAATACCACTGGTATACAGATTAGTGAGTCTGATCATATCAACCTACGAAATAGCTATATTTATCGTAACTCAGATTATGGCTATAGAATACTTACACAAAGCCAAACTTCGATTAATAACGTGGTCCATAGCAATTCCTTCTATGATAATGGTACGACTTTTGATGAAACTAACAAACATGCAGCCATAAACATGGGTAGTAATGATCAGAATTCAATCCGATTTAACCTGCTAGTTAATAATATTAAAGATTATTACCAAGACAACAACATCAATCAAACCGATTTGAATTCAAACCTTTCATTTCTAAACGTAGGCGTTCAGAGAGAGGAGGCATTTTTACTTCCTAATGTAGCTGCAGATTGGGACATTCAAGATCCACTATTAAAGGATCCGGAAAATGGAGACTTTCGATTAATTGAAGGGTCTCCAGCCATAT
>CAZYUV010000057.1:0-14569 GCA_964650625.1 uncultured bacterium | reverse complement strand
GGAAGAAAGGATTTGCTATGGAACCTCAACGTAAAGCTAAACTGGAACAAATCGCTCTTGGTATTCGAAGTCTATCGATGGATGCTATTCAAAAAGCTAATTCGGGACATCCGGGTCTTCCTATGGGATGTGCCGAGATTGGAGCGGTCCTCTATGGTGGAGCCTTGAAATACTATCAACAAGACCTCGAGTGGATTAATCGCGATCGATTTGTACTCTCTGCTGGCCATGGTTCAATGTTTCTTTATTCCTTACTGCATCTCTCAGGTTGTGGACTGACTTTAGAGGATATTAAGAATTTTCGTCAATTGCATTCATTAACTCCTGGGCATCCCGAAACATTTGAAACACCGGGAGTTGAGATGACTACCGGTCCACTGGGTCAAGGTCTAGCAGCAAGTGTTGGTATTGCTCTTGCCGGAAAAATTCTGGGGGAGCGTTTTAACAAAGCAGATGCTGAAATTTTTAATTATAAGGTATTCAGTTTGGCTGGTGATGGCTGCATGATGGAAGGTGTTGCCCATGAAGCATGCTCGCTTGCAGGTCACTTAGGGTTGTCTAATTTTACTATATTGTATGATGCCAATGATATTTGTCTTGATGGGGACCTTGAGGAGTGTTTTTCCGAAGATGTCTGGAAGAGATTTGAGGCTTATGGTTTTGAGGTTACTGAGATTGATGGCCATGATCTATTTGCAGTTGAAGAAGCATTGGAATGGGCTAAAACGATTACAGACAAGCCACAATTGATTATTTGTAAGACAACAATAGGCTATGGATCTCCAAATAAGGCAGGTACGAGTTCTGCACATGGCTCCCCCTTAGGTCCGGAAGAGCTGAAGCTTACCAAAGAGAAGTTGGGATTAAATCCTGAGAATTTTTTTCAAGTTAGTGGGGAAGTTTACGAGTACTTTAAAGATCTAGAGAAAACTAACAAAAAAAATTACGATGATTGGCAGCGATTGTATCTTCAATATCAAGAAAAATATCCCGAGGAGTTTACGATTTTGAATTCAATGGCCGAACCAAATTTAGAAAATCTAGAGTCCCAACTCCCTAAGTTTGAAGCTGGTGAGATGCTAGCGGGTCGTAAGAGTTCTCAAGCATGTATTCAGGCTTTAGCTGAGAAGATTCCCTCATTCATTGGAGGTTCAGCGGATCTATCCTGCTCTGATAGCACAACTATAAAAGCTGACGGCATTATCAGCCGAGATAACTCTGATGAGCGCAATATAAAATATGGAGTACGGGAATTCGGTATGTCTGCCGTGGCTGCAGGAATGGCTTTAACTGGACTTTTTCGACCGATGGTGGGTACATTTCTTTGTTTCAGTGATTATCTTCGACCTTCATTGCGCCTTTCAAGTTTGATTGGTTTACCTGTAATTTACCAATTTACTCACGATAGTGTGTTTCTGGGAGAGGATGGACCAACTCATCAGCCAGTAGAACATGCGGCTGCCTTAAGGACTATTCCGGGTACTCAGGTCTTTCGACCTGCTGATGGTAATGAGGTACGAGGTTCATGGTTAGCTGCTTTGGCTTATGAAGGGCCCTCAGCATTGCTTTTGTCTCGGCAGAATTTACCACATCTTAGTGAGACCTCTGTTAGTTGTGCTGAAGGAGTCGCTAGAGGAGCTTACGAGGTACTAAGTGGTGGAGATAATCCCGATCGAGTTATCTACTCCTCTGGAAGTGAATTGCATTTAGCTCTGGAGGCAGCGAAAATACTGCAGAAAAAGGGTGAGTCCATTCGCGTCGTTTCGGTACCATGCTGGGAAATATTTGAGCAGCAGAGTAAGCAATATAAACGTGAAATACTGACTCTGAACGCGAAGTCCCGGCATTCGATCGAGGCTCAAGTTAGTTTTGGTTGGCATCGTTTTGTAGGGCTGGAAGGTCAAATTATTGGTCTTGACCGTTTCGGTTATTCTGCACCTGCAGCTAAGATTCAAGAAGAGATTGGTTTCACTGTAAAGCAACTCGTAGATACTATACTTTCGCATAACTGAGAATCCCATTAGGGATTGTTGAGGTAGTTATTAATAATGATAGATTACGTTAGAGGTTGGGCATTAATCACTGGAGCTTCTGCTGGTATTGGAGCAGAGTTTGCGCGTCAACTGGCAGCCGAAGGATATGCTTTGATTCTGGTGGCACGTCGTTTGCAGCGATTGAATGAATTAAAAATAGAGCTCCAAGAAAAAGTTCCAGTAGAAATATTGGCGCTTGATCTCAGTAAACCCGATGCGGGTACTCGTTTAGAGAAATTTTGCGAGGAACAAGAGATTCAAGTGGATTTACTAGTAAATAATGCAGGTTTTGGATCTTGTGGAAGATTTGCAGAGCTTGATTTGAATAGAGAACTTGAGATGGTTGATCTTAATATTCGTTCGATGTTGGAATTGAGCCATCGTTTTGTAAAGAGAATGATAGAAAGAGGTTCAGGTAAAATTCTTATTGTGGCCTCATGTGGTGGTTTTCAGCCTGGTCCAGGCATGAACACTTATTTCGCGACGAAAGGCTTTGATCTTCATTTTGCCGAAGCATTAGATGAGGAATTATCCGGAACTGGAGTTCGATGTAGTGTGCTTTGTCCGGGGCCTACAGCGACCGAGTTTTTTGATGTGGCCGGAGCTAAAAGTTTAAAGGCCACTCCAATACCCTCCATGAATGTCAAAGATGTGGTGCGTTATACTCTAAAAAAAATGGATCAAGGACATAGAGTAATTATTCCTGGTGTTCTAAATCAATTAGCATCATTGTGCTACCGCTTTTTCCCCCGACGCCTCATAACAAGCCTGCTGGGGAGGGTGCTATTGCATCGCAGCTTATAAAAAAAGTAAGAGGATTTCTTAGAACCCTTGACTATTTTACAAAATTTCTAATAATCGGCATGGGCCCATTTGACCTTAGGGGAAATTAAATATGCGAGTAATGATAGGTGCAACAATTCTACTTGGAAGTCTCAGTTTTGGTTTCGGTAGCCTAAACATCGTGTCAGCTCATGAATTAACCCCAAAGGAAATTTTTAATCAGGTTCATAGTCAAATGACTACTGAAGTTCCTCAATCTCACGAGGGGTTCCATGGGACTGCTCTGTTTGACCGATTGCATCAAATTACTGGTCAAAACTATAAACAGAAGAACTATGGTGAAGCCAAGCAGTATATGTATGATGTGGTGGATAACAAATCTGGAAGAGTACATACGGCTTATTCAGGAGTCGACGCTGCCAGAAGGGGGCACCGTTATTTTGAAGAAGGGGATGCTAATCTAGATGGAACTCCCCATGACTTTGTAAATTGTGAGCATATTTGGCCACAAAGTAAATTTTCTAAGCAAAAGCCAATGGTTAGCGATATTCATCAATTGTTTTCAACATTCTCGAAACCCAATGGTATGAGAGGGAGTTTCGCATTTGGAGAGGTTTTAAATCCACGATATTCAACCAAGGCTGGTGCAAAGCAGGGGGGCAATCTTTTCGAGCCTCAAGATAATCTAAAGGGTAATGTGGCTCGAGCAATGCTCTATTTTATGGTTCGATATCATAATCGTCATATTTTCAGAAAAACCGATAAAGAGCATTTTTGGAACTCACGAATTGCGATGTTTCTACAATGGAATCGAGAAGATTCGCCAGATGAGTGGGAACTTGCTCGCAATCATCGCATAGAGCGATTTCAGGGAAATCGTAACCCTTTTATTGATGAGCCTGAATTGGCGGATCGAATTGGTCGCGAAGCTTTCATGCAGATATATCGCCAGGCCATGATTCGTTTATTCCAGACGTACGAATAACATCCAACTTTTGGTATCAGGCTTTTAGGTGATAATAGTCGTTGATTCTTAATAGCCTTAGTTGGGCTTCGAGGATTTGTATCTCGGTAATTCCCGTATTGGATATTTCCAAAGGGGGTTTGGGTGAGTCAGATCCAAGCAGTTTAGTTACAAACAAGCGAATTACACCAGCATGGGCTACCACCATAAGATTTTTTTGAGGTGAGTTATCTATCAACTTCTTAACTGTATTATCGAACCTTTTTAATGCTTCAGACCACGACTCTCCTCCATGCTCTTTGAATCTCCACCATCGTTGATGGTAATCCTGCGAGTCTATTGGAAAATTATCACGGATTTTCTCCCAGTTCAGGCCTTCCCAATTTCCCAGGTTAATCTCCTGTAAACCCTCATCGGTTTCAACTTTGCAATCAAGTGCTTTCGCTATGTATTCTGCCGTTTCGATTGCACGCCCAAGAGTTGAAGCTATCAATCGATCCACATTAATATTATCTTTCTTTAGCCTTTGGGCTAGAAGTTGGGCCTGTGTTTTTCCGAGCTCGGATAATGGGGAATTGGTTTGTCCTTGGAAGATCCCATTTGAATTACTCTCCGTTTCTCCATGACGAATCAAGTAAAGTTTGTGCATCCATTTATCCGAAGTATTCAGGCTCGTTACCTGGTTTCCATTTGATATTGCAGCCGGCAGCAGGGGTAGGGTCGAAATCTATTGGACGATTTTCAATAATCGCTTCGAGTGCACGACCAAGATCACTTCCCGTGACCTGCATTTCATTTCCTGGTCTCGACGAATCATATTGTCCCATATAGCGCAGTTTAAAATTCGTATCAAATACGAAAAAATCTGGCGTACAAGCTGCTTTATAGGAGTGCGCCACGGACTGATCCTCATCGAATAGATAGGCAAATGGATAATTAAAGTTTTCTATGTCCTCAGCCATTTTTTGAGGTGAATCATCGGGATATTTATCGATATTGTTAGAATTTATGGCTACAAAAGCAACCTCTTGTTTCATTGCCTCACGAGCAAATTCACTGATGTGGGATTTCAGTAATTTCACAAAAGGACAATGATTTGACCAGAACATTACTACAAGAGCTTTAGAGCCTTCGAAGTCTCTCAAACTCACCATTTTCCCACTTGGATCGGGTAAATTAAAATCGGGAGCAATGTCTCCCGGCTTTAGAATGAATGTTGATGGTGTTAGAGCCATGATATTCCCCTAGCAATCTAAATTTATTTTACTCGAAAGATAACTTTTTTTAACTGGCTAGACAATCATTGAAACACTTTCAATGGACGCAATCGATTCAGTAGGCTTGAGATTTCTTGTATTCGAGGCATGGCGAGATCTCCTGGATGGTCTTGTTCATTCCATAAAACTTTGAGACCTTCTGATTTTAGTTCACTCTCTAAGTCACTAAAAATTTTCTTGAGACAGTCATCAGATTTTTCTGCCTTAGAGCGGATCCACATAATTGCGCATGCAGCGGCCCTGAGTTGGCTAGAGTCGGTAAGTTGATCTAGGGAACGTAGATCAATTTCGTGTTTACCAAAACGTAAAATCTTTGTTCCAATTAAATCTAGCTTAAATGAATTTTTACCACGACTGGCGTCAATGGTTTCGGGCGAAATATAACGATCTTTGCTTGGCACTAGGGGGTAGACTTCTTCTTTTTTCCTAAGATTTTTATATTCATTAACGATTCTTGATGCCTCAACAGTAACGTTACGTAATTGATATTCTTCCATCTTGAGAACTTGGTTAGCCACTTCCAGATAATCTCCGCAGCCACCAATAACTAGAATGGTGCTTAATCCGTATTGACGGTAAAAATCCTCAATTCGATCGATCCATGGGGTAATTGGCTCCCATTGTTTTTGTACCAGAGCTTGCATGCGAGCATCGCGAATCAGTAGGTTTGTTGCGCAGCTGTCCTCGTCCATAAGAAGTAATCTGCTACCTGATTCCATTGCTTCTACAATGGAGGCTGCTTGGCTAGTTGAGCCGCTAGCATCTTGACTATTAAAACAGCTGGTATCTCGTTTACCAGGCATATTCTGTATTAGTGGGCGTAAATCCACTCCGGAAATGGCTCGGCCTTCCTCAGCTTTTATTTGCATGCAATGGCTGTTTGTAATAACTAATTCACGTCCATCTCCGGGTATATTGCAATAAACTCCTTGTGCCAGAGCTTGCAGCAGTGTACTTTTGCCATGGTATCCCCCACCTGTAATAATATGAATCCCACTGGGTAGCAGCATCCCTGTCACTTCATTCTTACCAGCATATTCGTAGGGCAACAAGAACTTAGTGTTCAGACCTTCAGGACTCTTGAAAGGTGTGAAATCTCTTGGCATGGGTTCCTGGCGGTCTCCACTGATTCTAGGTAGAACTGATCCATCAGCTACAAAAGCAATAGCACCAATCTCATTAATTTTTTCACGTAATGCTAGATCATTTAAGTAACAGTGAATATGCTGGGTTAACTTAATTTCTTCATCGATTGGAATGTTCAAGGTGTCTCTGATTAATCTAGGTAAAACTTCGCAAAGCAAGTACGCACAATGTTTTCCGGCGATACGCCTTCCATAAGCCGGTAGGCCGACTTCGAAGCAAAATTGCATTATTTGTTCGGTAATTTGACAACTGGCTCGGTCAAGAATCTGTTGCCCCCCATGATCGATACGTATGAGACCACTCTTGCCGCTGCCCATATCTTTTTTTGGTAGATTTGATATTAATTTTGCCAAACGACGTCCAAAAAAATCGCAAAGGGGAACACTACGTGTTTGACTCCAATGTTGTTTGACAGATGCTGGGAATTCATTTTTTTGAATTCTTATTACACATTTGCTTGGTGCAGCAAAAGGGTCACCTTGAACATAATCTATTTTGAATTCAAACTGCTCGAAAAGAAATTTCTGTTTTAGGCTTTTGTATGCTGGATAGGGTTTATTATCAAGAGAGAGAATTTTATTTTCCATAAGCCTAAGAACGGTAGATCATCATGAAATGGGTATCGTTTTCATCGTAAATTTTGAAGCCCATTCGCATAAATAAGTGAATTGCGGGATTAATTTGAAACGCCCTTAAAAATAGGTTTATTTTTTCATGATGGGCTCTTTGAATAAGATGCTGAATCAGGGCGGTTCCAATTCCCTGTCTTTGATATTGTGGATAAATTTCTAGACTACGAATTTCAAGTAAGCCTGGATGTTCTTTCAATCGTATTGCCCCCACAGGCGTTTCATCCAAAAGAATCCAGAAATGATCCATGGTCTTAAATTTTTCGCAAAACATTGCTTTCTGGCGCCCCTCATCCCAACCAAACACCTGAGCTACAAGTTCTGACATACTTATGGAGTGAAGCTCAAACAAAAGTTGCAAATCATTCAAGCTTACTGGTGAAAATTTAATTCTCATAAAACATACTCCAGACTTCAGTTTTCATCTTGTTGTAATTTTTTCAAAAAAGGAATGTCAGCTGGAGCAAGACGAAGACGATGCATGTTGAAAGGGGTTGTCCAGCAGATTAAATCATGATCTATTTTGTTAATTTTAGGCTCATCGTCTGTTAAGTCACATCGAATGGCATGTAGTTCAATTATTTTCTGCTTCTGATGGCTGACCGATACATCGAATAATTCGCGCGCAAGGACATGGCACTGTAATTCTTCTGATATTTCGCGTTCAATGCATTTGAATAAGGACTCACCATGTTCCAATTTGCCGCCAGGAAACTCCCAGTATCCTGCGAGATTATTACCAGGAGCGCGTCTGGTGCAAAGATAAAATCCATTTCTTTTAATCAATGCGCAAGTCACCACAATTTTTAGCACTTGGACAGTTTACCAAATTTGATGTTTTTGTTTTAGCAGTGCAAGGGTTAGAATTATAGTGTAGGATAATTGTATGCAGCCAAGCAAATTTGAATTTATTCTCATTGAGGGTTCTGCGGGGGCTTCCTATGCCTTGAGACTTGAGGGAAAGGTGTTGAAATATTTACGAACACCCCCTGACCATAAGGAGCAAGGGTTTGGTTTAGATCGCATCCATCGATTTACTCCATCCGAAGGGGAACAGCGCGAACTAGTTATATCTCAAGAGAAATGGCAGACTTTCTATCAAGATATCGAAGATTTGGGTATTTGGAGTTGGCAAGCGCATTATGATGATCCAAATGTTCTGCAAGGAGTGCAGTGGAGTATTCATTTTGCTTTTGACGATAATGAAATTCGTTGCGGCGGAGCTAACGCGTACCCCGGTGATTCTAAGATGGGCTATTCTAAAGAGTTCAAAACATTGCTAGTGGCGACCAACAAGTTGCTTCAGAGTGTAGAGTTTGGGTCTCAGTAGTTCGCTAAGCTAACCACCAATATGAAACATTTCTACTTTGTGCTCATTTACTTGAGCTCCGTAGCCTCTTAACTCTGAGTATTGATCACGTCTTTGTGACCATGTAGATATAATTTTTCTGCGTAACTGTTCGTCACTTCCTTGCGAGCGTAGAAGTTTCTTTAAATCTGTTCCTTGTGAAGCAAATAGACAGGTGTATATTTTACCGTCTGTAGACAATCTGGCTCTTGTACAGCTGCCACAAAAAGGCTGCGTTACAGAGGAGATGAAACCGAATTCGACTCCATTATCCAAATAACGATAGCGGGATGCGACTTCTCCATAATATGCCGGACTTAGAGCTTCTACGGAATGTTGAGCCTGAATTTTTTCTAAAAGGTGCTTGCTGGATACTACATGTTTCATATCCCAACTGTTTTGATTGCCCACATCCATGTACTCAATAAATCTAACTATATGACCACGATCTTTAAAGTAATTTGCTAAGTCTAAAATTTTGAAACAATTTACTTTTCTTTGAACCACGGCATTTATTTTTATGGGATTAAGTCCAGCTTTATGTGCTTCATCGATTCCTTCGAGAACTTTCTGTAGTTTGATGTTGCGTCCAGACATTGTCTGGAATAATGATGGATCAATGGTATCCAGAGATACAGTGATGCGATTAAGACCCGCATCTTTAAGACTTTGCGCTTGGTCTTTGAGCAGATATCCATTAGTGGTTAGCGAGATATCCTGTACCTCTTTAATACCAGCTAATTTATAAACTAAGTCAGCAAGATTCCGTCTTAATAGTGGCTCCCCTCCGGTGATTCTCAATTTGCGAACACCTTGCTCTACAAATAGCCTAGCTACTGTTTCAATTTCAGAAAAAGTTAATCTTTCCTCCGGTTCTAAGAAATTGTAGGTCCGGTCGGCAGGCATACAGTAAGTGCATCTGAAATTACAGGTATCTATTACTGAAATTCTAAGATCATGAATGGGTCTATTTAATTTATCTTTCGTTTCCATGCTTGCAAGGTTGTTTTATTAAAGCTAAGCTGACGGGGAGTATATCATTTTCGAGGAGATTCAATGCCCGAGTTGCCTGAGGTTGAAACTGTAGCAAGTGATCTAAGAGCAGCTAGTTTGATTGGATGTACGGTCAAATCTTCCCATGTGCGCTGGCCGAGAACCATAAATTCACATACTACCGATCAGTTTAATAAGCAAATACAAGGCTTATGCTTTTTGAATGTACGTCGAAGAGCTAAGTACCTAGTATTTGAAATGACGGAAGAAATGCTTCTGATAGTACATTTGAGGATGACGGGTCAGTTTTCTCTTCAGTTAAATATGCCAAATTGTAAGCATACTCATGTAATCCTTGAACTCGATAATAAGCGCTTCTTATGCTTCAAAGATACTCGTAAATTTGGTCGCTGGAATTTGGTTGATAATTCTCATGAATTATTTTCTAAAATAGGTCCTGAACCATTAGATGATTCAATCACTGAAGAACAATTTTACAAAATGTGTAAATCTCGTAAACGCCAATTGAAACCATTATTATTGGATCAAAGTTTTATTGCTGGTTTGGGTAATATTTATGTAGATGAAGCTCTTTTTGATAGTTGTCTTCATCCGCTGAGTTCAGCTAATCGATTGAGTCGAGCTAAATCAACGCAGCTACTGAAAAGTATTCGAAAAGTTTTACGAAAAGGTCTTCGGAATATGGGTACTACCCTTGGAACAGGAGCTGCAAATTTTTATTCGATTAGTCAGCGTAAAGGGAATAACCAAGAAGAATTACAGGTTTTTCGTCGCACTGGACTGCCTTGTTTTTTGTGTGGCGGAATCATCGAGCGCTTAATTGTCGGCCAGCGCAGTACTCATGTTTGTATAAATTGTCAGAAAAGAATCTGATGAAGCGTATTTTTATCGGAGTTCCACTACCTGAAGATATTGTAAAATCACTCCTAGTTCTTCAATCTGGATTACCAGGAGTAAGACTAGTAGGGCCTGAGAATTTGCATCTGACCTTCAGATTTATTGGGGTAGTTGATGAGCCTCAATTGGGGGTTTTGGATGCATTACTCTCGAAACTAGAGTTTGAGGAATTTTTGTTGCAGTTGGAAGGCGTTGGTGTTTTTCCTTTCAGAGGTTCTCCCAAAGTAATATGGGCAGGGCTAAGCCTAAATCCATCCCTAAAAAAATTTCAGGCCTTGATAGAGAGCAAATGTCGATCTGCCGGTCTAAAACCCGAATCGCGAAATTACTATCCACACGTAACTGTGGGTCGCGTGAAGTGTCCACGACAAAATGAAATATCCAGTTGGTTGGAACGACATCGTATGTTTAGATCAAGAAACTTCTTTTTGGATCATTTTGTTATATTCCAGTCGATTTTAAATTCAGCGGGTTCTGTCTATAATCCTATTTTTGATTATAAACTTGCCATAAACCACGAATTACATGACTTTGATAGAAAGGAGTATTTATGAGTCAATGGGCTGTTCTGTTCGATTGGGATGGTGTTGTAATCGACTCTTCTTTAATGCATGAAAAAAGTTGGGAGATTGTCGCTAAAAAATATTCTTTGCCATTGCCTTTGGGGCACTTTAAAGAAGGTTTTGGTAAGCGCAATGAAACAATTATTCCTCAAGTTTTAAAATGGGCGGAAGAACCAGATAAGGTGAACGAACTTGCATTTGCCAAAGAATCTGCTTATCGAGATTTACTGAGGGATGAAGGTATCGAAGCTCTTCCCGGCGTAAGAGAGTTTCTTAATTGGTTAGAATCGGAAGATGTATCTTGTGTAATAGCATCATCAACCCCCAAGGATAATTTGTTAGCGGCACTGCCTCTTTTGGGTTTTGAAAATTATTTTATCGGGATGATTTCTGGTGATGACGTAATCAATGGCAAACCTCATCCAGAGCCTTTCTTAAAAGCGGCCGAGATTGCTAGTGTTAAGCCCGAAAAATGTTTGGTTTTAGAGGATAGTCACTCGGGAGTGGAGGCTGGTTTAGCAGCTGGTTGTAAAGTAATTGCTGTTGGTACGACACATCCTTTAGATAGTTTTAACTTTGCTCACGCGAAAGTATCAGACCTAAAAGATTTGGACTATAGTCAGATCAAAAGCTGGTTTTAATGCGTATTACTGGCTTTGTTGACCATTCTTCGTACAATTTGCACGTTCAATCGCCTGGGCATCCTGAATGCCCCGAGCGACTTGAGAGTATTAGAGATGAATTGCAAACTCGAAGTCTTATGAATTCGCTTCAAAGATTAACCCCAGATTCATTAGAGACCAAGTATTTATTGGAAGTGCATAGTCGGGAGTACGTTAAAAAAATAGCGGATGTGAGTGAGCAGGGTGGTGGATATTTGGATGATGGTGATACACAGGCTTGCAAATATAGCAATCAAGCAGCACGAATGGCAGCTTCAGGAGTAATTGAGGCTGCCGAGGCCATAATGCAGAAACAAATAGATAATGGATTTTGCGCTGTGAGACCACCCGGACACCATGCATTATCTACAAGAGCTATGGGCTTTTGTATTTTTAATAATGTTTCCATTGCGGCTCGCTACTTACAAAAGAATTATTCTCTCGAGAGAATTCTGATTATAGATTTTGACGTTCATCATGGAAATGGTACACAAGATATTTTTTACAATGAATCGAACGTGTATTTTTTTTCCACCCATCAGTATCCATTCTATCCTGGGACGGGTTCTGCAGAGGAGAAAGGCCAGGGATTGGGGGAGGGTTTTACGATGAACGTTCCATTGCTTGCGAATTCAGGCGGGGCGAGAATAGTGGAGGCTCTTGAGGGACCTTTGTACTCTGCAATGCAGGACTTCAAGCCTCAGTTTATATTATTGAGTAGTGGATATGATGCTTATCATGAGGATCCATTAGGTGGTCTAAACGTTAAAAGGTCTGAATTTCGTCAAATCAATAAGACAATTTTAAAAATGGCAGATGAATTCTGTCAGGGAAGGCTACTTTCTGTGTTGGAAGGTGGTTACAATACTGAAATTCTTGGAACACTGGTTGCTGATCAACTGGAGGATTTTCTAGAATATTAGATTATGCAAAATTTCGACGAACTTCCAGTGTACCGATTAGCACGCAAGAATATGATAGAAAGGCAAATAGCTTCTCGAGGTATCAAAAATGATGCATTGTTAAGTGTCATGGGGGATATACCGCGACATCAGTTTGTTCGTAGCGCTTTGTGGCCTGATGCATACGAAGATAGGCCGCTGCCTATCGCTTGTGGACAGACTATCAGTCAGCCATATATGGTCGCGGCTATGACGCAGGCCTTAGGGCTTGAGGCTGGTATGAGAGTCCTGGAAGTTGGAACAGGAAGCGGTTACCAAACGGCGGTTTTATTGGCCATGGGTTGTGACGTTTGTGGCTTGGAAAGATATTCTGAATTGCTTGATCAATCTCGAAGAAATTTGGCTAGTCTTGGTTTTGAGCAACCGGATTTAAGATTGGGTAATGCATATGATGGTTGGCCGGGGGAATTAGGTTTTGACAGAATTTTAGTTGCTGCCGCCGCAAAGGATTTTCCGGCAAAATTAATTAGTAATCTGAATATGAATGGATATTGTGTGATTCCGGAAGGGAATGATAGCCAAGAGTTGGTGCTTTATAAGAAAACAGAATCTGGTTTGGAGCGTGAGTCGCTAATGTCCGTTAGGTTCGTACCTCTTGTAAATGAAGACCCTAATTTAGGAAGCTGTGGCAAGTAAGAACATACGAGAATCTACTGTATATTTGCTCGCTTGACTGTGCCTGGAAACTGTTTATCTTGGTGGACTTTCAAGCACCAAATATCTGAATCTTCTCAAAAAACTTGATTTCGAACTTGAGTTTAGACGCCAAGCCTGCTATCTAATGCTCTGTGAAATTTGAACTATTTATCTTGCTGGTTATCGCTGCCAGGCTCTCAGCGGAACTTATACTACTATCAATGAACCGCGGTTATTTAAGAAAGCGTGCCACTGAAGTACAGGGCAGCCCCGATGAAATTGCTCCCAAGCGTTTGAATTACTGTCTTGAAAAATTTTCATTCGGTGGTTTTCAAATGATTTTCGACACATTGATTCTAATAGCCTTTTTATATTCGGGCATCTTACCTCAATTTTTTGAATGGTTTAGAACTATTGCAGGTGAAGGAATTTGGAGTGGTTCGGCGTTACTCGTTATTATATCCATGATAATGAGTTGGTTTAGTTTCCCGTGGGATTATTACCATCATTTTGTCTTAGAAGAGAAGTATGGATTTAATAAAATGGGTGTAGCTCTTTGGTTGAAAGATCATTTTAAGGGATTACTTCTAGGGCTCCTTATCGGCTTACCATTAGTTGCGGGATTACTCTGGCTTTTTGAGAATTTGGGATCGGGATGGTGGATTTATGCTTCCTTAGCTATGTTAATCTTTCAGCTTTTAGGTCTATTCTTGTTTCCAAAATTAATTTTACCTTTGTTTTATAAGCTAGAGGATCTTCCTGAGGGGGACTTAAAAGAGCAACTGGGTAATTTCATGCGTGCATGTGATTTTGAAGCTAATAAGATGCAGGTCATGGATGGTAGTACTCGGAGTGGTCACTCGAATGCTTTTTTTACTGGTTTTGGTAGAGCTCGACAGGTGGTTTTATTTGATACCTTATTGGAGCAACTTAATCCCAGACAATTAAAGGCTGTTCTCGCTCATGAGATAGGCCATTACCGATTGGGGCACATTCCACGCAGGCTCGTTTTTGCTACCTTTAGTTTATTTGGCTCTTTTTACCTGTTAAGTATTTTGAGTCAATGGCCTCCTTTCTTTGAGAGCTTTGGATTTAGTGTTGGTGACCCAGTGGCTCTATTTCTACTGGTGTCTTTGTTATTGGGAGAATTCATGTTTTGGTTTTCTCCTCTTGGTAACGGACTTTCTCGTAAGCATGAGTTTGAAGCGGATGCGTATGCTAGGGAGAAAACAGGTGATCCTCAGGCATTAGTAGAGGCTCTTCAAATTCTGGCAGAAGAAAACCTTTCTAATCCATTTCCCCACAGAATGTTCAATCTTTTTTATGCATCTCACCCTGACCTCCATGAGCGTCGCAAAGCTCTCCTGGGAGTGTCATGAACTTGAGAGTAACACTCACAAGGGAAGAGGCTCGATGGCGAGCTAGACATTTGGAATCAGGTTTTCGGCAGTTCATACATTTAAAATTTGAAAAAGAATGTCCAGAATTTGTTGGCGAAACGATAATTCAGATAAATTGTCTAGAGTCTATAAAAGGTGTGTGGGTCGAATATGTAGGTAAATCGGTAGATCAGCTTTTGATCGATGGAGATCCTCAAAAGATCAACTGGGATGGAAAACGTATAGAGCTACCTGCTATGACAGTAGGTTCACACA